>DATLZR010000166.1 GCA_035573895.1 Blastocatellia bacterium
GGTTCACCCGCACGAGGGTGGTGTTCTCGCGGAAAACATAAGCTCGGGGTGATTGTGGGTCGGTCATCGAGTCTGCCATAATCATCAAGCTATGATCGAACGACTGCTCAGTGCCGCCGTCTCGTTGGCGCTTGTGATCGGCGGGAGCCTGGCTCAAAGCGGTCGCCGTCCCTCGACGCCTCCTCCGGCAGAGAAAGGGAACAGCAGACCGGCGGACGACTCTGTTGTTACCCTGGAGACCTCAGAGGTCATCGTCCCCGTTACCGTGCGCGACCGCTACGGGCGGATTATTCGTGGGCTCAGCCGGTACGACTTCACCATTTACGAGGATGGCGTGCGTCAAGAGATCACGGATTTTTCCGTGGCGACTCTGCCCGTTTACATCGTCATGCTGATTGATGTGTCGGGGAGTGTGGCCACGGAGATCAATGATATCCGTCTTTCCGCGCTGGCCTTGATTCATGCCCTGGGGCCGAACGATAAGGTATCCATCATCCGATTCAACGATAAGGTCGAGCAGGTTCTCGACTGGGAAACGGACAAGCTGCGACTCCAACGGGCGCTCATGCAGTTGCCGGCTGTGGGGAATACGGCCCTTTACAAGGCTCTCGCTCTCGCCGCTGAGAAACTGCGTCCGGTTGAGGGGCGTCGCGCGATCATCCTCTTCACCGACGGGATTGATACCTACGAGGGAAAGGATCAGCGGACATTCGCCGAAGCGTTCGAGGCGGTGCGCCGGGCCGACGCGCTGGTGTACGTCATCAGCAAGACGAAAGCGCTGCGCGAGTATTTGCGCGGCCACCGATCTCCGTTGATCTTTCGACCACTTGATCCAAGTGGACCCTACTATCGGCTTTATCTGCAGGCGCTCGATCAGGCCGAAGAGATGCTCATCGAACTGGCCGAAAAGACCGGCGGGCGCATCTACTTCCCGCTGGAACAATCTGACCTCCGTGACGTCTACGGACAGATCGCCGAGGAGCTGGGGACTCAATACATCCTCCGCTATGTCCCCAAGGACACAACGCGCGATGGTCGCTATCGGCGCATTCGCGTGATGGTGAGCAATCCGGCCTATATCGCCTCGGCTCGCGAGGGCTATTATGCGCCCCGAGCTTCTCCCTGACAATTCTCCTGAGGGTGCGGTACCATAGTTGCTTCATCGGGGAGTTGCATCCATGACACAGATGCGTGAGCTGGCTATTCAGGTCGCCCGGGAGGCCGGCGCGTTGCTTCGGGACTACGCGGGTCGGACGATCGCTGTCTCCCAGAAATCGAGCGCGATTGATCTGGTGACGGAGGTTGATCTTCTCTCCGAGCGATTGATCGTCGAGAGGATCTCCACCCACTATCCGAAGCATCAGATTCTCGCCGAGGAGAGCGGGCAAACGGCCGTGGCCTCGGACTATCGCTGGTTGATTGATCCGCTGGACGGGACGACGAATTATGCTCACGGCTACCCCTTCTATTGCGTCGCCATTGCCCTGGAGTATAAGGGAGAGATCATCCTCGGCGTGGTCTACGATCCCAATCGAGACGAACTGTTCGTGGCTGAACGGGGAGCGGGAGCCACCTGCAATGGCCGTCCGATTCGCGTCTCCAGGACAGCCCGGCTGACCGAGAGCCTTTTGGCTACCGGATTCCCCTACGATGTGCGGCGGCGACCCACGACGAGCCTCGACTATTTTGGCCGTTTCGTCCTAACAGCCCAGGCCATCCGTCGGGATGGATCGGCGGCGCTCGATCTCTGTTACCTTGCCTGCGGGCGATTCGATGGATTCTGGGAGCAGGGGTTGGCTCCTTGGGATATGGCGGCGGGATTTCTTATCGTTGAGGAAGCCGGGGGGCGCGTGACGACGTTTGACGGAGGTCCCTTTACCATCTATAAGCCAGAAATGCTGGCGACAAATGGTCTCATCCACCAGGAGATGATGGAGGTCTTATGCCGATGACATCACTTCCAACGTGCGCGGGCTGCGGACAGCCGGTGCGCGTGAGTTTCGACCGCACCGGGACATCTCCCACCTCATTGCCGGATGATCCATCAAACGTTCTCTGTCGCTCCTGCGTGCAGCGATGGGGGCAGAATCCTGATGCTCCTTATATCGTTGCGTGCGGGGCGTACTACCGGAAAGCGGGCGAAGCCTTCGTCAAAATCGGCCCGGTGGGAGCATTTCACGGATGAGTCACTTCTTTCGCAGGCGAATGTGACCGAAGTTCGTTCGCAGCTTTAACACCGAGCTTCCCTTCCCGTAGATTCCCTCGACATGAGTGGCCGTTCGATTTTCCGAGCTGAAGCGAAAGGCTCCGGAGTCAATGCGCCCTTCATGGGTAGCGGCATCGAGGGTGAAGGAAGCGGTTTCCGGCACAACGACTTCAACGACCCCTCCCGCCGAATAGAGGCTGTAAACCCCCTGGGGAGCCAGATTCCCGATGAGGATGACGTTGCCATCGGTGCAACTGATGGCATCAATGGATGGTGAGGTGACTCCCTTCAATTCGATATTCCCCGAGGTGGTGAAGGCTTTCACCCGCCCGCGCACATCCTCCACGACGATAGGCCCTCCCATCGTTGACACCTCGATGGCGCACTGAGCCGGCACATCAATGGTGAGATGGACGGCCTCGAGGGGGGCGCGGCCTTTCTTGCGCAAGCGGACGGTTACGGTCTGACCCTCCTGATGAGCGTCAACGATAGCAGACCGAGAGGCCATCTCCGCCAGGACGCGAATCTCCGATCGTCCCCAGGCCCGAACCGTCACACTGCCGTGGAGGGAAGAATTGATTACCGTGAGCGTTGCGTTCTCCCCCACGCGAAAGGTCCTCTCCACTCGCTGGGGAGGAGCGGCAGCCACGGAGAGGCAGAGGAAAAGGCTTCCACCCAGTAGAAGTACGCCCGATCGTGCAAAGGCTGACGATGATGTCCGCATCGGCATCGCCTCGACGACGATCGAATTCACAGGGCGACAAATTGTTTGAGCATCTCCAGCTTCGCCTGCATGGCGGCCAGATAAAGCTCCTTGACGATCGGATCGCTTGGAGTCTGTTCCGCTGCCCGGCGGCAGCGAGCAATGCACTGGTCAATGATGGCCAGATTTCTCTCAAAAAGGCGTTGCACGTCGGGAGCCCAGCCTGAGCGCTTTCGAGCAATTTCCTGCTCCAGTTCGCGGATGCGCTGTTCCACCATCTCGATTTCCACCGTCGGCTTGTGAACGAGAATCAACCCCGTCGGCTCGATTCCGATCTGCATCTGTTGCGCCTCCCAGTTGGCGATCGGATTCTGGGACAGGGTCGGGGAGCCACCGCGGAACGAGCGAGAGAGGAAAGTCACGCCCGCCAGTACGGCAACAAGCACAGCCGCAGCCACCGCGAAAGAGGGGCGGAACCTCCTCCACGGGAGCATCCGAGCATATCCGGCGGGAGAGTTCATCCCTTGAAAGGGGTCGGCCGCGATGGCAGCAGAAATTCTCTCCCACACGCGAGGACTCGGCTCATACTCCGGCAGGTCCCGACAGGCATCGCGTATCGCGATCAGGTCGTCACAAATCGTTCGACAGTTCGGACACGCCTCCAAATGAGCGCGAATCTCAGCCTGTTCGGGAGCAGACAACAGGCCGTCAATGTAATCGGAGAGATTCTGTTGGTGCCGTTGGCATGACATACCCTCACTCCTTTCCCGACAAGAGACGGCGTAACTTCATGCGGGCCTTATGAAGTTGCGATTTGGATGTTCCCACGCTGCATCCGAGGAGTGCCGCAATCTCCTCGTGTTCGTATCCCTCGATGTCGTGCAGAACGAAGACCGTGCGATACCCGGCGGGAAGCTGGGCAATGGCCTGATCCAATGCGATGCGATCGAGGATGGGCATGGCATGCGGGCGTTCGGTCCCCTGCTGCACAACCTGGTGCATCTCCCCTTCCTCGGTGGTTTCCTCAAACCGCACACCCCGCCGTCGGAGATACATCAGTACCTGATTGACCGTCAACCGATGAAGCCAGGTGGTAAAGGCCGATTCCCCGCGGAAGGTTCCAATCTTACGATAAAGTTGAATGAAGACCTCTTGTGTCATATCTTCCGCATCGGTGGGATTGCCCAGCATCCGGTAGCACAGCGAATAAACCCGCCGTCGGTGCATCTCATAGAGCTTCTCAAAAGCTTCAACATCGCCTGTCGCTGACCGAGCTGCAAGTTCGAGATCGGTTGCGCTCTCTGAGGTCCTGACCGTCACATTGCCACCTCATGCGAGCACCACAGTCTGCGATTACCGATCTCGCCTACTGCGATGCCTCGACGATTTCTCCCGTTGTCTCGCAGATTATAATCGCTTAATTTTTCCGGCGAAAGACATTTTTTCAGCAACTTCTCACCGGCTCCGTATGGAGCGCCCTGCCGAGGCTCACCTGCTTTTCGAGTAAGGATGAAAGAACATTACGCCCCACGAGCGGTTGTGAGACCGGGTTTTTATTTATCGCCCATGGGGAAAGAGAGCGGGAGCGCCTTTTCTGCTCTCGACGAGGCTCACGCTTGATCGCATGGGGTCCCCGGTGGGAGCGAGCCATCCCGGACAGTCACGTCTACGTACCCGCTGCATCATTGTCTGACACCCTGTCGGAGGTGAGGTCTTGCGATCAACTTCCAACTTTCCTATGATATGCACGCGCACAGGCGGTGATGGACGAGCAAAACAGCGCCATTCGATTGGAACGAGTCAGAAAGTGCTACGGCCCGGTAGCAGCCGTTGAGGAGGCTTCCCTTGAAGTCAAAAAGGGAGAGTTTTTGACGCTCGTCGGGCCATCGGGATCGGGTAAGACGACGCTGCTGCGGCTGATCGCGGGTTTGGAGAAGCCGGATCGAGGACGGGTTTTCATCGGGGGGCGAGATGTAACGGGTGAACCGCCGTATCGCCGACCGGTGCATACGGTCTTTCAGCAGTATGTACTGTTTCCCCACCTGAATGTCTTCAAGAACGTCGCCTTCGGACTGGAGCAGAAGCGGCTTCCCCGGAGGGAGATCGAGCGGAAGGTGAAAGACATTCTCGATCTCGTTCATCTCTCCGGGTACGAACGTCGGATGCCACAGGAACTGTCCGGTGGGGAGCAACAGCGGGTAGCGGTGGCTCGGGCTCTGGTGCTGGAGCCGGAGGCGCTGCTTTTGGATGAGCCGCTGGCCGCTCTCGATCTCAAGCTGAGGCAGCAGATGCAATCGGAGCTGAAGCGATTGCAGCGCGAACTGAAGATTAGTTTCCTCCTGGTCACGCATGATCAGGAAGAAGCGATGGCCCTGTCGGATCGCATCGCCATCATGTCCGAGGGCCGAATCGAGCAGGTGGGGACCCCGCAGGAGGTCTACGAGCGTCCTGCCAGCAGCTTCGTGGCTAACTTCATCGGTCTGTCGAACATTTTCGAGACCGACGTGTACTGGCTCGATGATCATCACGCGCGGGTGATGCTTTGGGGGCGGCCGGTTGACATCCGCGTCAACGGGGGGGTCGCCCGGAGCCCTCAGGCGCGGCTGGCCATTCGACCCGAACATATCGAACTGCGAACGGAGGAGCCCACGGGGTCCTCGCTCGTTCACCGTCGCGGCGTGATTGACGATGCGCTCTATCTGGGCGAGGTGACGCGCTGGCAGGTGCGCGTCGGAGATACGGTGGTGACCGTTTCCCAGCCGAATCGTCCCGGATCGCCGCCGGAACGTTTTCGCATCGGTGACGCGGTGGTCCTTTGCTGCGCTCCGGAGAGCATCATCCTGTTTCCGCTTGGAAGCACGCCGATGGCTCACGCCGAGAAAAAATGAGGGGGAGATTTTTCCGCGATGGTGGCGCGGGGGGTGGATTTTCTCTCGAACGACTTCTTCGATATCTTCCTTTGCGCTCCTCGACGCTGCTTTTAGGATCGGCGGGATGGCTCGTTTTGTTCCTTCTCGCTCCACTTCTTCTGGTCGTCCTCTATAGTTTCACCACGCGCGGCCCCTATGGGGGAGTCCAGTGGATCTTCAGCGAAGAGAACTATCGGCGAGCATTCGATGCGCTGTATCTCGGCGTGTACTGGCGGTCGGTTCTGATCGCCGCTGTGACGACGCTGATCTGTTTGCTCGTGAGCTATCCCGTGGCCTATTACATTGCGCTTCAGGCCGACGCGCGATGGAAGAGCCTGTTGCTCGTTCTTTCCATCGCTCCTTTCTGGACGAGTTTTCTTCTTCGCACATACGCCTGGATGTTTTTGCTTCGTTCGGAAGGGCTGATCAACTCGGTGTTACTCCGGCTGGGACTCATTGATCAGCCTCTCAGTTGGCTTCTTTATTCGACGTTTGCGGTCATCGTCGGTCAGGTTTATGGAGAGCTTCCCTTCATGATCTTCCCGCTCTATGTGTCGCTCGAACGGCTGGATCGTCGTCTGATCGAGGCCGCTCTGGATCTGGGAGCGAATCGCTTCTGGGCATTTCTGCGGGTCGTGGTCCCGCTGACGCGAGCGGGGATCGTGACGGCCGTGGTTCTCGTCTTCATTCCCTCGCTCGGAGCCTTCATCACACCGGACCTTCTGGGGGGAGCGCGAACGGCGATGATTGGCACTCTCATCCAGAACCAGTTCATGCAGCGGAATCAACCGCTCGGATCGGCCTTCGCCGTCGTTCTCACGACGAGTGTGCTTTTGTTGCTGGCGATTGCCCTCCGGGTGGGATGGAGGGCCCACGGTCGGCCCACAAGGGTCGAGGGACTATGACGCACGGTCGCCGATACTGGCTGGGGCGGAGCTGGTTCGGACTCATCTCCGCTTTTCTCTACGCCCCCATCGTCGTACTGGCGATTTTCTCGTTCAACGACTCTCGACTGTCGGCGGTCTGGCGCGGGTTCACCTGGCGCTGGTACGTTGCGGCCTTGACGAATCAGGCGGTGATTGACTCCCTCCGCGTGAGTGTGATCGTCGCGGCCGTGACGACCCTGGTGGCGACGGTTCTGGGAACGGGCGCGGCGCTGGCCCTGGCGCGACGACGCGTTCGGTTTCGAGCCGCCTACGAGGGACTCTTCTTCCTCCCCATCATTGTACCGGAGATCGTCGTGGGATTTGCCACCGTCACCTATTTTGGTCTGATCGGACTGTCGTTGGGGATGACGACGGTGATCATCGCCCATGTTGCATTCAGTCTCTCGTACGTCTTTTTCGTCGTGCGGGCGCGGCTGGCCTCGCTCGATCCGCGCCTGGAGGAAGCGGCCATGGATTTGGGAGCCACGGAGTCGCAGGCGTTCCTTCGCGTCACATTGCCCCTGCTTGCTCCGGCGATCGTAGCCTCGGCGCTTCTCGTCTTCACGCTCTCGCTGGATGACTATGTCATCACCTCGTTCGTCGCGGGGCCGGGAGCTTCGACGCTTCCCCTGCGCCTGTATTCGATGATCAAGACCGGCATCACCCCGGAGATGAATGCCATTTCGACCCTTTTGCTTGTGATCACCGTGGTGCTGGTTGCCCTCTCGTTCCACCTTCAGCGCGGGCGACTGACGCGAACCACCGTGGCTCTGGCCGTGGGCATTGTGCTGGCGATCACCCTTTTCACCTTCGGACGGGGATCATCGGAAGCGGGTCGCCGTCATCTGAACCTGCTCATCTGGTCGAGTTACATCTCGCCCCGGGTGGTGCGCGAGTTTGAACAGCGCTATCACGCCCGGGTGCACATCGAAACATACGACTCCAACGAAGCGATGCTGGCCAAGCTTCAGGCGGGGGTCGTCGCCTATGATGTGATCGTGCCGAGCGATTACATGGTGAGAATCCTGGTGAAGGAGAATCTCCTGCGGCCACTCGATCACTCCCGGCTCCCCAATATGACCCATCTCGATTCGAGCGCCCTCAATCTTCCGTTCGATCCGGAGAATCGCTATTCGCTTCCCTATGTCGTGGGGACGACGGGGATCGGGTATCGCCGGGATAAAGTCGCTCACCCGATTGACAGTTGGTCGGTGTTCTGGGATGAGCGGTATCGTCACCGCCTCGTCATGCTTGATGACATGCGCGAGGTGTTCGGCGTGGCGCTGCGACGGCTCGGCTTTTCCATCAACACCACCAATGAAGGTGAGCTGCGTCAGGCTCGTGATCTTCTCATCAGACAGAAGCCGCTTGTTCGCGCCTACGACAGTGCGGCTTTCGACCAGGTGTTGCTCAGCGGGGATGCCTGGATCGTTATGGCTTACAACGGACAGATCGCCAAGGCCATGATGGAGGATCCCAACATCGCTTACGCTCTTCCCCGCGAAGGATGCACGCTGACGGTAGATAACCTGAGTATCCCGCGAACGGCTCAGGACCCTGACCTCGCCCTGGCCTTTATCAATTTTCTTATGGAGCCGAGGATCGCCGCCGAGAATATGAACGACATCGGCTATGCGATTCCCAACCGGGCTGCACGTCCGTGGATTCGACGGGAATTGCGGGAGAATCCGGCGCTCTTCCCTCCACCCGAAGCATTGAAGAACTGCGAGTATCTTTCGGACCTCGGTCCGATGACGGTCGTGTACGACCGATACTGGACCGAGCTGAAGATTCATCCCTGATGAACCTGAGCGGCTGCCTGCGAAAGAGAATTCGTTGACCCAGGGTGTGTGACCACCGATTCAGCCGCTGTCGGTTCATCTTGTTCCGGTGATGCGCGGGCGTTTTTCAGGGGAGCAACCCGTAGACCCGTCCGGCCTGGAGGCGAGGGATCTGTCCGGGAATGTCAATGCTGGCTCCGGGAGCCCCAATGACGAGATTCCCCTGTGCATCAGCGTTGAAGTCGGTTACCATCACGGCCCAACCCAGTTCATCTCCGGGGGCGCGCGCGAGGACGCGGAGGTCATCTCCGCCGAGAGAAAGGTCTCGCGTGGCCGTGAGCAAAAAGTCCGGTCCGCCGCGAAAGGCATAGACCACCCCTTTGTTCTGGTCGGCATGAGGAGCGGCCACGACCAGATCGGCGATGGCATCGGTGGACCCCACTGCGCCAAGCGGACCGGCGGCCAGGGCCAGGCCGAGGCGGTCGAGCGCCTGAGCGCCGATGATCGTCAGGCTCGCATCACGCAGAGCGATGTCCATTCGGCCTCGCGTGGTGAGTCGGGAGCCTCCTGCGATCACATAGGCTTCGCCCGCGCCGGGACGGCTATTGGTACCACCGTCGGCATCGGGTGCGCCGATGAGTATATCGCCGAGACCATCACCGGTGACATCGGCTGCGGCGACCGATGCTCCCAGGTGATCTTCGGCATCAGCTCCGTACACGACGAGAGGGGCGCTGGAGACGGTCAGATCAATCGTGCGCGTCCCTGATAGAGGAACGAGCGATGTCCCGCCGAAGAAAATGACGACCGCTCCGGCATCAGCAGCCGCTGATACGAAGGGAAGACCACGTCCCGGTCGGTCCATGAGCGGTGCACCGATGAGGAGGTCACCGACACCGTTGCCGTTCACATCGCCGATAGCCAGGGCATTTCCGAGCAACGCTCCCGATGGGCCATAGACCGTCAGGTTCGCATTTGTTCGAGCCAGATCAATGACGCGCGACGCGCCGTCAACCCGACCGAGGCTCGACCCGCCGATGAAGAGATACGCGGCGCCCCCACGATCCCGGGGAGCCCTCACCGGTGAAGGACCTTTGCTCTCTGGCGCTCCGATGAGAATGTCTTTGATGGCCTGCTCGCGGAGAGGTTGGCTGCTGAGTCCTCCCATATTGCCGACAGCGACGGCGCTGCCGAAGCTGTCGCCGGTTCGCACGCCGTAGATGATGACGTCGGCATGATTCGGGACGGCCAGGTCAATCGTCTGGCCTCCGAGTGTCGGCGTGCCGAGAATCACGTAGGCCGCGCCGACATCCGGGCGAGCGAGATCCCCTGCAGCCGGAAAATCGGCTCCCGGTGCTCCGATGACCAGATCATCGGTGCCATCGCCGTTAACATCACCCGCTCCAAGGGCAAATCCGAACTGATCGCCGGCCGTTGCACCGAGAATCCGGAGATTCGGTTGATTCGGAGCCAGCGCGTTCGTATCAACGATCGAGGGGGTCAGGAAGCCCTGTCCGCCGAAGACGATGTACACGCTCCCCGCATCGGGACGCAGGGAACCGTCGGCGACAACATCGGCCTGAGGAGCACCGATGGCCAGGTCCGGAAGTCCATCCCGATTGAAGTCTCCACCGGCGAGGGCGTGGGCTCGCCTCAAATCGGGCAATGCGACCGGCGCTGCATTGCCGCTCAGATGGTCGTTGCTCAGAGCGCCGAGAATCGAAATATGGTTAGCCGACGTGCTCAAATCAACCACTACCGGTACCTGCGGCGAAGTGGACGCTCGGCCTTTCGATGAAACATCCGTCATCAACGTGGCGTTCATCCCGCCGATCAGAACGAGCACCATTACTGTGGGCATAGACGCAAGCCGCGCGGTCATGAGAAAGCGACGGATATGACGAGAGCAAAATCGGCGTTTGTTCCATCGGCGCATCTCCGATGTATCCTGGCGTGTCGGGAATGGGAGAGTCATCATGTCGTTTTTTTACCTCCGCCTCAGAGGCTGGGCCATCGTATCAGCATCATCATGCGTGGTCAAGCAGGGAATTCTGCTGCCTGCGACAAATTCCCCTGTGCTTGTCGCGCTATTGCAGAACGGGAGCGAAGGCTCTACTATTGAAGCGGCATTGACATCATGAAGAGGCTCGCACTGCTTATCGGGCTGTGGCCGCTGCTTGGCTTAACCGGAGCCATTTACCATTGGCCGGGGTTCATCCCTTCCGTCCCGGCAGTCACATTCGTTCGATGGACTCAAGACCCTCGTCGCCCTCCGCCGAATCCGGGAAGCCCGGATCGTTCCGGTGCAGCGGCTATCACGTTTGGGGGGAAAACAAGCGAAGATGTCCTGCCGAATCCCTATCGGTTTCAGGCTCCGCCGGAAAAGACCATCGAAGCTGCGGATCAACTACTCAAAGACCTGCAGCTTGAGCTGGACAAGGAGAAGAGCCAGCCCCGTGCGGGCATCTTTGTCACCACCTGGTACGTTTTCTCCCGAGGGATTACGGCCCGGAGCGAGCTGGCGCGGGTGGCCGACATGAGCGATCAGGAGATTCACAACTGGACGGCAGCCCGATATCGGCTCGACATTCGCATTAATCTCGTCGAACCGAATGCGTCGCTGGTCACGGTCACGGCGGAGATCGAAGGCCGCTCTCAGGATGTCCTGGCGAGCGCCTGGATCAAACGCCCGTCGAAGGGAGTGATCGAGAACAATATCTTGCGTCTCTTGCGCGAACGGTTGGAGGCTCGGTGAGCATGACCGACTTCGCTCTGCTGGTAGGTGTCATCGTTCTGGCGGTCGGGATCGCCATTTATGCTCTTCGACAATACCTCCACGAACGCATGATGAGCCCCGGCTCACGGGATGCACCTGGCACTCGCCGACCGTCGGGTGCGGCGATGACGGCTTCGGTCTCGAGTGAAAGCGCGGCTGCTTCCGCCGTGTCGGAGCCGTCTCCGCCGGCGAGAGGTTCTCCATTGCCGGTGTCACCTCCTGCCCGGGCAGCGGCGTCTCCATCTCCGGCCATAGGGGGAAGCCAAGCGCCGGCTGGGACTCAGCCATTGGGGGAGAGGGGCGCGGGACACTCCTTGCCTGTCGCTTCATCGCGTGGGACGGCAGGGCCTGCTTTGCTCCACCGCGCGAGCGAGCGGCGCGGCAGCCTGTTGATCAGCCCGGCGCTTCCGCCAGAAGTCGAACGGGCTCGCCTGGCGCGCGAGTTGCACCAGTTGACTCATCGCTCGCGTCGGCAGCGATGGATTGCTCTGGCGGTGGGAGTGATCCTCGCGGGGCTCATCCCGCTCTATCTGTTCGTGCCCGCCGTTCATGAACGGTTGAATCCGCATGTAACCTATCTGCGCATTCGATTGGGGTTACAGCCCCCGCCGCCCCCTCCTGAGCCCACGCTCGCGCCGCGAGACCTGGAAGTGTCGTATTCCAATGAGCTGAGAGAGACAAACGGAAAGATCGTCCTCACCGGCACGGTGAGAAATGTCAGCGCGCAAAAGACCTTCACCAATCTCTTCGCGGAACTGTCGCTTGTCCGCAAAGAGGGCCGACTCATCGAAACGCGCGTGGTGGCCGTCAAACCGGCGACGCTCGCTCCCGGTCAGGAGGGGCGCTATGAGCTGATCGTTCCGGCATCCGAGTTCATCGGCAACCGCAAGGTCCGCATCTTTGCCGACGGTGTGGAGATTCCCTACCGGTATGTTTTGCCCGAGGGGATCGTGGAGGTGCAGAATTCCGGCTCGCCCGCATCACTCCCTCGCTCTTCGACGCGGAGAACCCCATGACGCTCCTCCGAATTCGCACCGAAGGCGACCAGGTTGTTGCCCTCTCCAGGTGGAGGTCAGCGTGACGCCTGTTGGATTGTTGTTGATTATTGTCCTGGGCGTAGGGGTCGGAGCATTCGGCTCTCTGCTGGGAGTCGGTGGGGGCTTGATCATGGTTCCGTTCCTTCATCTCATTTTTCACGCTCCTTTTCGCACTGCCATCGGCATTAGTTTACTCAGCATCATCGCCACGGCCAGTGGTGCGGCCAGCATCTATGCCCGGCAAGGGAAGGTGGCCATTCGCCTGGGCATCGTTTTAGAACTCGCTACTGTCACCGGTGGGATTACGGGAGGCGTCCTGGCCGGATGGCTGTCGGAACAGATCCTCAGTTTTCTCTTCGCTCTGCTGCTGATTTTCACGGCCTGGACGATGATGCACACGGCCAACCAGACGGAACGGGCCTCCGATCGTCCTGGTGAGGGCCATGAGGAGAAAGCCAGCGACATTCCCGGGAAAAATCTCCCCCTCGGACTCGGTGGATCTTTCGTCGCCGGGATGAGTGCCGGATTGCTCGGCATCGGCGGTGGCGTCATCAAGGTTCCTCTCATGCATGAAGTCATGGGTGTGCCGTTCAAAATTGCGACGGCGACATCCACTTTTATGATGGGCGTGACGGCTACGGCGACGGCCTTGATCTATTACTCGCGCGGGGACATTGATCCGTTGCTGGCCGCACCGATGATCCTGGGAATCCTGCTCGGAGCGAGTGGAGGAGCCCGTCTGTCTGAACGATTGCCCACACGCCTGTTGAAGCTGAGTTTTGCCGGTGTCTTACTCTATTTCGCTCTTGTGCTCCTGTTACGGTCCTTAGGGATGTCTCCTTTTCACGGACGATGAACGCGACATCGGAGCGGCTGAATCTGCTTTTGGCGCGGCTTCTGCTCGGCTGCATCTGGGGGAGCCTTGTGTTGCTGACTGTGGGGGTGATACTGGTGGTGATCGAGAACCCTCGTCAGATTCATCCGCTTCCTCTGTTGAGTCCGGCTGAGCTTCTCTCCCGCATGAGAATCGCGCGAGGAGAAGTGCTGGTCAATCTGGGATTGCTGGTGATCCTTCTCACGCCCATTGTTCGGGTGGTGACGCTGGCCATCTACTTCCTCACCCGCAAAGAAGGGAAATACGGGCTCGTCTCGTTGCTCACTCTTTTTCTCCTGCTGTCCGATCTTTTCGCTGCCCTGCGGTAACGCTCGTGCCCTGATAGGCGGTGGGCCACCAATAACCGGTAATGAGCAAAACGCCAGAGGGGTAACTCGTTACCGGGTGATCCCCGCCCTCCGGTTTCATCGGCTGAAATAGTGGAACTTATCGCGTCTCTGGAACGTCTATACAGACGTAAAGTGAAACCGCAAGGGAGTGACAAACGTATCAGGTAGCGTGGCGAAAGGAATGGACGGCACGATGTGCTCGGAAGCAGCACAGGGAATTTTAGATTGGCAACTGGTGCGAGCCTCGGCGGCGGGTGATGAACAGGCCTTCGAGCAGCTTTACCGCCGGTACAGCCGACGTGTCTACTCCCTCTGCCTGCGAATCTTAGGAAATCCCGCTGATGCGGAGGATGTGACTCAGGAGGTCTTCCTTCAGCTTTTCCGCAAACTGGGAACGTTTCGGGGGGATGCGGCCTTCACGACCTGGCTTCATCGGATGACGGTCAATGCTGCGCTCATGCACTTGCGAAAGAGCGTCGTGCGCCACGAAGAGGCGCAGGCCGATGAGCAGATTCGCGGACTGACTGATGCCCGCGCCCACGAACGAGGCGCACTCCCGCTCATTGATCGCATCGCGCTGGAGCGGGCCATTCAGCAATTGCCGCCGGGGTATCGAACCGTCTTTGTGCTCCATGATGTGGAAGGATACGAGCACGAGGAGATCGCGCGGATGCTCGGCATCAGCGTGGGAACGACCAAATCCCAGCTTCACAAAGCCCGCATGAAACTGCGTCAAATGCTCACGGCGAGCGCCGAACAATCCCCTTCCGCCTAAAAATGGGGTGCCGCCTGACCCGGTTCTCCGAGGAGCGACGAATATCCCCCTGCGTTTCCGACCACAACCAACAGTTTCCCCACGCCCGGTCTCCACAAAACCGGAGATGACGGCGGAAGTGCCACCGTGATCTCTAAAAACTCAGCAAATAGGTGAACTTGAAGATGAGGGCTCGACCGAGCAACCGCCCGCTGTCATCGCGCCGCTCGTTGTAAACGACATAGAGGTCGCTCAAGGGACGGTGGATGATGTTGAACCGAATGTTAGACGACCACGTCCGACTCGTCTGATTGTACTGAATGAGAGCGTTCAAAAAGATGTTTGTGCTGAAGGAGTAAGCCGCGCGGAAGGAGAAGAGGTCGGCGTTGAAGCTCCCCTTTTTCAGGTCAATATTGTTGCGCGTGTAGCTGAGGTTGGTCGTGAGCCGATAATTGACCCGCAGCGCGATGCCTCCGGAGTACTGTCGGCGGTATCCGTCGTAAAACGGGCCGGTGGCCAGGCGCGTGGTAAACGACAGGGGCTTGCTGCGGTCGGTCGTGGCCAAAAAGAAATATTCGTTGAAGCGATAGCGTCCCGGATCAATGGAAACACGGGGATGGATGGCGAACGGGCTCACGAGTCGCTCGTAGCTGGAGTTAATTCCGACTTCGAGAAATGTTCCATCCTGAAGCGTGACGGGGAGGTGATAGTCAATCAGTCGGGTCTCCAGCCGTCCCGAGGGATCATTAATGTAGTCGAGCTGCCAGTGAGGAAAGATCTCTCGCACTCGACGACGGAGGGCGGTCGGCCGCCAGTGGGCCCCCCAGAAGCTGGCCCACTTGCTCATTCCTCGACGGGGAACGAAGCCCAGGGGATTGTCGAAATTCTGTTGAATGTTGGTGTAGGATTGGCGCGTCTCCCAAAAGTTGTTGCGCCAGTTGAGCGCGAGGCGGCCCGCCAGATTCTTGCGGGAAATGTGCGGAGCAGCCACCTTGGCCAGGTAGGCGCTGAGATTGAGATTTTGGAAGAAGCGGAAGTTGGCATCTCCGCCGTAGATGCGGTGAAACGAGCCACCCTGTCGGGCCACATTCATGAACATGGCACCGATGTCGGAGTTGGCCAGGATGTTCCGGCGGAGTCGGGCGACGGTGAAATTGGTGGACGGAGTCGTCGCCGATGCCCCCTGCTGGATGTTGAGCAGACCCAGCTCAAAAGGACCGGCGCGACCGGTGAGTCTCAACCCTCCCCGCAGTGGAATGGGCTCTCCGCTGTCGGACAGGCCGATGCGCCGACTGAAAAAGAGGATCATATCATCACGCACGGCTCCTTGACGCCCTCCGCCCGCCGCTGCTCCCGGACCCATCCCCATGCGCTCGGGCGTTCCAAAGCGAAAGATGCCGGAACTCTCCAGGAAGAATTCTCGCTTCTCCGGGAAGAAGAGGCTGAACCGGGTGAGGTTCACCTGTTGCTCATCGGCTTCCACCTGAGAGAAGTCCGTGTTGTAGCTGAGGTCGAGCGTCAGGCCGGAAGTGATCCCCCACTTGACGTCTACTCCCACATCGCCGAGATAGGTGCGGTGAAAAGCCGGCCCACCGTTATTCAGATCCGTGACGCTTCCGACCACGTAGGGTTTGATCCTCAGATTCGATCCGGAGCTGATGCCTTCGAGCCCTTCGAGCACCCCCGCCCGTGAGACATAGTGAATGCTGCCGAACATGCGGGGGATGGGGGCCCAGTAGCTCTCTTCATTCTTGCGACGCAGCCGTCGCATGAAGTTGATGCCCCAGACGAGCTGATTCCCCTCCCGGAATTTCAGCGTGCGGAAGGGGATGGCCATCTCCACCACCCAGCCATCACCGTTGACGCGCGTTTTGACCGACCACACGCCATCCCAGTTGGTATTGACCTCGCGACCTTCATTGGTCATCTGGGCATCCCATCGGGCTCCGGCGGGATTGGTGGCAAACTCGTAGCCGTTGCGACGATCATAAAATGTATCGAGGACGACGCCCACCACGTCTCCGTCCGACGTGTTGAAGTCCTTGAGCAGTTCGTTAATGATGACCTCCTGGACCTGGCGATCGTAGGCCACGAAACTGATGTAGAGGGTTTCCCGGTCGTAGGCTACGCGCGCCTGGGTTGCTTCGGAAGCGGGCTCTCCCTCCTGCGGCTCGGTCTGAGTGAAGTTGTCGGCGACCGCTGCTCGTTCCCACACCGGTTCATCGAGAACGCCATCGAGCACAATCCTCTCGCCGTCAGCCACCCGCTCGGCCCGGAGGCGAAAATCCGAAGGCCGACGAGAAGGTCGAGAGGAACCTGGAGTTACAGAGGGATTTCCGGCAGGAGCCGATGATTCTTTTTGACTGTCCCAACTCGCATCCGAACGGTCTGTCACCGATACATTCCCGACCGACCGACCGGGAATTTGTATCGCCGGCGGGGATGATGCCGCCAGCAAAAACTCTGACGTTCCCCATCCCCCGACGATCATCAGCAAGAGCACAACTGCTC
>DATLZR010000167.1 GCA_035573895.1 Blastocatellia bacterium
CTCTTTGAGGCGAGTCCCAAATTCCAACAGGTGTGCGACATCTTTCCCGAAGTAATCGCCCAGGAAGTCGCAATCCTCTTTGAGGCGAGTCCCAAATTCCAACGGAGGAAGTTTCTTGAGCGGGCGAGGGGTGACTATTTCGGTCGCAATCCTCTTTGAGGCGAGTCCCAAATTCCAACATCACCGCCCACCACGTTGTTCCCCGCCGTCATGGGGGGGTCGCAATCCTCTTTGAGGCGAGTCCCAAATTCCAACCACAAAGACTAGGTTTTTCTTCATAGGGGGCCATTGTGTCGCAATCCTCTTTGAGGCGAGTCCCAAATTCCAACAGTCGGGGGTCTTGATCGCTCGGGCTCAAAGGCTTAGGGGGATGTCGGTGATAACCCCGCTTCGCGCACGGGCGGAAAGGGAGCCGAAAGAGCGCATTGGCGAGCCCCATTTTTGTCTTAAGGGGCTGTCTCGTCAAGACTTGGCCTATTCGTGATAAGGCCCCTGCCTTCCCCGATCTGGCCAATGTTATCACCAGCGTTCCACCACCGCTCATGGCCTCAAATGGGACGTTTCTCAGATTGTCAAAGATCGGCCCGAAATCGGACATAAGACGTGACCGTTGTATCACGTATGATAATGGAAGTCAATAGATTTTTCGGCGCGGACCGAGCCGGTTCACCTTCGGCGCTGGGTCTGGCTGCGGCTGGCCAACTCGATGTTTCAGAAGATATAGACATCGGGTTCGGTCGTGATGTCGCCGCGTCCGGCCAGCAGAATTTCGTCCACGCACCCCTGGCAGAGCCGGTAGCAGCGGAGGCTATCGGTTGCTGGATCTATTTCGGATCGCAGCCGGTGAAAGAGCACGGTGAACTGATCCTCGGTGAGCAGGCATTCAAAGACGCTATACTGGACGCGGGTACCGAAGTCTTTGAGGATGTCGCAGATTACTGCGCGCCGCTTGTTATCGCTGATGTCGTAGCTGATGATGTAAAACATGACGCGCTTAACAGGCATGGTCAGGGTTCGGCGACATAGGGGGTATAGGCGCTTCCGGTTTTCACGGTCTCGGCCAGGTGTTCCGCCTGTCCCCAGAGCAATCGGCGGAAGGTGGTGCGGTGCCCCGTATGACGGGAAATGAAAGCGCGTTGCATGACGCCTTCATACTCGCTGAGGAAGCGTTTTTTGGCTTCGGGAGAGAACCAGACGCCCTCGCCGGTCGTGAAATCCTCCGGCAGCAAGACCTCGTTGTTAAAGAGTGTGAGCACGAGTCGGTCCACGATGGCCGCGCGAAATTCTTCCATGAGGTCCAAGGCGAGGCTGCATCGGCCGTAGTCAGGGGCGTGGAGGAAGCCGAGATAGGGATCAAAGCCGATTGAGGAGACGACGGCCACGGCTTCGCCAAAAAGAAGCGAATAGCCGAGCGAAAGGGCTGCATTGATGGGATCACGTGGCGGACGTCGCGATCGCTTGTCGAAGCGCAACGACCGACGGAACATTCGCCCGTAGCTGGAGAAGTAGATTGAGGCGGCGTGGCCTTCGAGTCCTCGCAGGCTGTCAAGCGTCACAGCTCGATCAATCGAGCCGAGCACCTGTTCTAAGGCGAAGATGGCCTCCTGGTCATCCCAGTCGGGGTGGTTGCGCCGATAGCGTTGAATCACCCGGAGCGAGGATTGAACCTTGGCCGCTACAATCTTGCGCGCCAGGCCGATGGTGAACTGCTGGTCGCGCGTCCGCTCGTATTGTGCCAGCCGTAGCGGGATGTTTTTCGATTCGAGGGGCACAAGTCGCCCTTTGAGCCGTCCATGCCAGGAGAGGAAGGTCGTATCAATGCCATGACGCAGCAGTGCGGAAATGGCTCCCGTCGTCAGGTGGACGTGGCCGAAAACGATCACCCGTTCGATCTTGAGCAAGGGAAGCTCGGCAAGCGGCTCGCCATTGCGACAGACGATCAGTCGGTCGCCAGTCTGACGAACGACACTTCCCTGCTCGGTCAAATAGAGCGATGTCATGAGAGTGGCGTTTCCGTTAAAAGGGTCCACAGATGAACACGGATGGGGGCCTCACCGTAGGCTCATCCGCGTTCATCTGCGGCGCGCTGTGTCAGGCGGCGCAAGACCGGTCGCGGGATGGCTCTTTAAGGAGGGGGTGCGGGACGCCGGGCCAGGGGATGATCTCGGCTCCAGAGGGAGCAGCAACAGGATGTCGGCGCTTTAGCTTTTTCTTGATTGCGGCGATGGCGCGCTTGTTGCGATAGGCGGTGATCAAGCACCCGTTGCTCACAAGGAGTGTCGTTCCCACCAGGCGCTCGAGTTCGCGTTCCAATCCGCGCGGAATCTGGCGCCGTCCGAAGAAAAAGAAAGTCACTCCGGTGCGGTGGAGCTTTTGCCCCAACCGCAGCACCAGATGTACATCCTCGAGCGATATCCCGCGCTGGGCCAACCGCTGGCCCGCATGGCGCGAGATGCGCACGCGTTCGATTTCGATCGCTTTTATCATGGGGCTTATCTTAGAACACCACCCGCGTTGGGGGAAGAGGGAGCAACCTTGCCGGAAAGGCTTCCGGCAGGCGAGACATATCGTCCGCAGGTTCGGGCAAGCAAGAGACAATACCTGAACCTCAAGCAGAATACGATCCTGCTCCACCAGGTGGCCCGAAGTCATACCGGCTGAAGGGTGGGGAACGGGCCGATTTCAGACTGGCAAGTTCCGACGCGCTAGCCAGCTATCCTCAGTCCATGAGGGCTTTTCAAAATAACCCGGACCGGGCAAGTGAACGCGAGGGACATGGGGAGGGCAAGTGTCGGTTTGACATCACACCCACTCAATCCCGAATCCGCCTTCCACAATGCCCAATTGGTATTAGCGACGTCTGGCGATAGCTGATCGTGGGTGGTCAAGCGAGAGTCAGTTGGAAAGGGAGGCCGGCGTAATCAAAACGCCGCCCGCGCGAAGGCGACCGGACTTTTATCCCGAATGGACCATACGCCCTCAAGAAGATCGTTTTCGACTTCCATTTCTCCCCGGGAGATGAAAAAATCCAGAGGCCGCGGGCGCAACGAGCCTGCGCAACATCGAGTCGGAGGAAGGAACTATGAGGCGTGGACGGTTCCGAAAATGCCTGGTCATGCACTTCTTTTTCATTCTTGCACTGGCGCTGGCCGTTCCCGCTCAGGAGAAGGTCCTGACGCCGGAGCTGATCCTGAGCATTCGGTTCATCACCGATGTGCAACTGTCGCCCGATGGGCGTCAAATCGCCTTTCAAGTCATACGCACCCGGCGCGATGATGAAGGGCCGGGACCGGCGCTGAGTGAGATCTGGATCATGCCGGCGACGGGCGGCGAGCCGCGCCGCTTCACCTATAACGACAAGAGCGATCGCGCCCCGCTGTGGTCGCCCGATGGCCGATGGATTGCGTTCCTGTCGCAGCGGTGGGGCTCGCCTCACACGCAGATTTATCTCATCCCCACCGATGGAGGCGAGGCGCGTCCGCTCACCAGAGCCGAGAATTCCGTTCAGGCCTTTCGCTGGTCGCCCGATGGCCGCCGTATCGCCTACACGGTCACCGATCCGAAGACGAAAGAGGAGCAGCAGGCCGAGCGCGAAGGTCGAGATTGGATCGTCGCCGACCGCAATTACAAACACACGCGCCTCTACGTAGTGGACGTTCAAACGGGCAATAGCCATCTGGTCACGCGGAGCGACATCACGGTGCACGATTTCGACTGGTCGCCCGATGGCCGGGAGTTGATCCTCGCTGCAGCGGACACGCCGCTTGTTGACGATTCCTTCATGCGGGTGAAGCTCATGCGGGTTTCGGCTGATGGCGGCGAGCCGCGCCTCTTTGTCAAGACCGAAGGCAAGCTCACGCATCCGCGCTGGTCGCCCGATGGGCGATGGATCGCGTGGCTCGGCGCGACCTCGATGGACGATCCCTACGCCGGGAGCGTCTTCGTTGTGTCGTCGGCAGGCGGCACGCCAGAGAATCTGCTCGCCGGTTATGAGGGCACGGCCGTCTGGTTGGGGTGGTTGCCCGGCGCGCCGAGCACCATCGTCTTCACGAGCATCGAGCGCCAATCCAGCGCCATGTATACGATCGCGCTGCCTGAGCGTCGGCGCGAGCGACTCCTCGATCAGCCGATCATTTACGGCTCGGCGCCGAGCTTCAGCCGAGACGGGCGACAGATGGCCATCGCCGCAAACACCCCGCAGCATCCGAACGAAATCTTCTTTGGCGGGACAGGGAATCGCCCGCTCGCGCGCCTGACGACGTTCAACCCGCAGTTGGCCGATGTGCGGCTCGGCGAGCAGGAGGTTGTGCGCTGGAAGAGCGTGGATGGATGGGAGATTGAAGGCGTCCTCGTCAAACCCGTCGGCTATCAACCGGGTCGTCGGTATCCGCTGGTGGTGCAGCCGCATGGTGGGCCGGAAGCGGCGGACCTCAACGGGTGGCTTGGGAGTTATTCCCGGTGGGGACAGATGCTCGCCGGGCGCGGCTTCGCCGTCTTCTATCCCAACTATCGCGGCAGCATCGGGCGCGGCGTCGCCTATGCCAAGGCCGATCATCGCGACCTCATGGGCCGCGAGTTCCAGGATATGCTGAGCGGGATTGATCATCTCATCCAGATCGGGCTGGTGGATCCCAATCGCGTGGGCATCGGCGGCGGGAGCTATGGCGGATACACGTCGGCGTGGGCGGCGACCTTTGCGAGCCATCGGTTCAAAGCCGCCGTCGTCTGGATGGGCATCACCAACTGGTACAGCATGACGGGCACGTCGGACATCTTCTGGGAGAACTCCACGGTCCATTGGAACGCCATCATGTACGACAACTTCGCCCTCTACTGGGAGCGCTCGCCGATCGCCCATATCGCCAAAGCGCAAACGCCGGTGCTGCTCATTCACGGCGCAGCCGATCTGCGCGTGCCCATCAGTCAATCTCAGGAACTTTACACGGCGCTCAAATGGAAGGGCGTGCCCGTTGAATTCGTGACCTATCCGCGCGAAGGGCACGGCGTGGCCGAAAAGGCTCATCAGTATGACTTCATGACGCGTGTCATGGGCTGGTTTGAGAAGTACCTGAAATAGTCCTCGTCCTCAAAGCGCCAACAGTGGGGGAGCCGATGCACCACGGAAAACTCTCTTCTCGCGGTGAGCGGAGTTGGTCGCTGCGGGCTACTCCATCCGCTGCCGAAGTGATACCAGTTACGGGCTGTGGAGAGGCGGGTTTCGGACGTCCTCGGTCCGATCCGGTAGCCAGTCTTCTTAAACTCATGAGGGTTTTTCAAAAGGCAAGAGGTATCCGACACCACAGTCGGGCCGGATGATCCTGCCTCGATTGGCTGTCTGCCGAAGGCTCAATTTGAGTTCCGAAAAACAGCGGTGCATCCGCCGGATTCGTCAGCATTATGGTGCTCGACGCGTCGAGTTGGCCCAAGGCATCGAGGACCGGCAGGATGGCTTGCGCGAAGCGATCTACGGCGGGACGCTCGATCAGTAACTCCTTTGAGGGGTCCTTGCGTGGCTCGCCGAAGTGGCAAGCGGCGCTCATTGGATTGGAGACGCAACTCGAGCGGGAGTTCCGCCAGGCCCTGACGCCGGAGCACATGGTGAGGTTCCGGTAGACCAAGAGCCAAGAGTTTGGCCATCGGGGGGCATAAGGCGCGACCTCGTCAGCTTGAGGAGCGACTTCGTGAACGATTCCGACGCCGCTCCTCAGGCGCGAGGCTTCAGCATCTGCGGGATCATCAGGGTGATGAGCTTTGTCCCCTGAGGCGGTAGAGGCGCTCTACGTCATACGAGGTGGATGGATTGTCGCTTTTCCGAATCGCCCTCGCATACAGGAATTTCAAAGCCCGTGTGTCGGGATCATAACCGATGGCAATCACAGTGCCGGAAGTGAATTCCCGGCCACTAGAGCCGGACTCATGGAGGTATCCGATCTCCACGACTCCGTCCTCATCGAAGTCGTCTGCGAGTCGTCCGGGAGTGAAAACTCTCCCGCTTGGTGGGAAGTTCGGATCCGGGGGCGGGACGAGGTTCACAAGGTAGAGCTTATCCGGGAAGACCAGGCAGGGAACCCAATCCTGGATCGGTTGTCCCTCTGAATGCGTGATCTCGCACCGATCGTTAACCCACTGCCGGCCTGACACCTGCCCTGTGGATATCTCGTAGGTCGTGGCAAGGTAAAGACCGTTGGGTTGCCTCTCGAGGGTATGGGCCAAACTCGGTTGAATTGGCCTTTCGCTCAAGATCACTCCGCTCTCGGGGTCGCGATTCTTCTCCCATCCTCCGCTGACCTCCACGCGATAGCTTCGGGCAGTGAGGATGCGTTGACCGGGAGCCGGGTATGGCGTGGTCGCCGCTGCTGCGCACCACTGGTAGGCAAAGAAATCGTTCGAGAAGCTCGAGCAGTAGTACGCCGCGAACTGTTGCAAGCACATGAGATAAGCAGACGCATTCCCGCTTTGTAAGTACCCGACGCAGTAGGCGTGAGCCTGTCGCCTCACCTGCTCGAATGAGCCAAAGGGATCAGTTTGAGCGGCATTCTTTTGGGAGAAGGCTCGCGTCGGGAATGCACCCAGAGCGATCACGAAGGCGACGACAGCGATTCCGAAACGGCGCCCAGCATCCAGGCTAGCGCTCATAGATCTCCTCCTCCTTCCGTCTGTGCGTTTTGCTATGGAGTAGCACAGGATTCGTGTCTTGTCCATATGCATCCGTTCAGGTGGCGTATGATACCTACGCCTGCCTATCGGTTGTTGAGAGATGGAGCAGTAAGCGCGGGTGAGGGTTCACCCCGGATGGCAGCTCGACAAACGTTGGTCAGGTAGTCCAGTACTTCTCATTTCTGCTGGCGCAAGGTGGTGATGGTCGTCAACAGCCGGACGATGAACCGACTGCCCGCTTCGCTTTGCGTTCTGAAACGGCGACGACACCGCAGCACGTATCGGCGATGCAATTACTGTGGCACTGTTAACTGTCGGCCCGCCACCTGCGCAAAGGCCTCAGCGCCACTTCTGGCTCCAAGGTATCCTGGTACGTGCGGCGCGTTTTATCATAAAACAGACCAGACCCATCACGCGGGCTTGGATGGTAGCACGCTGGAAGATCTACTTTCCACATCCCGTCAAGCAGGTAGCCGTTACCTGCATCCCTGATCCGGAATCATCCAACCCCATCTCTCATCATTGCGGATTGCGGGAGGTAAATATCGAATGCCAACGAGAGGCTGCCAGGTGTTGAGAGCCTCGTCCTCACCGGAGTCCGGCAAGGTTGCTGGCAACATTACCCATGATGTTGAAGCGTCAGCCCCTGTGATATACTGATCGCCGACGCAAGCGAGGAGGGCTGGGTATGGACCGACACAACCCGGTCATTCTGGCAGCGCTTCTTCATGATATCGGCAAGTTCGGCGAACGGACGGCGGAACCCCTGCCTGTCTGGGCAGAGCCGTTTCATCACGAGGCAAGATATACCCACGAACCCTACAGCGCCGTATTCGTGGAGGAGCAGCTCGGTCGTTGGCCCCTGGACATGACGACTGTTCGGCGTCTCGTTCTCAAGCATCATGCTCCATCCCTTCCGGATGAGCTGTTAGTCTCGCTGGCCGATCGTCTCTCGGCCTATGAGCGCGCCGAGGCCGAAGGTGATCGGGAAGGTGCTCGTGGCCGAGCCGAGACGGCATTGCGGACAGTCTTCTCTCGACTCCTGGGCGTGTCTGCTGATGGGGCCCGGTATCACGAACTGGCTGATCTCTCGCTCGATCGTCGGGCCCTATTTCCGCGCCCGGATGCCGTTGGATCGGTCGAGTCCTATCGCGCGTTGTGGGAGCGATTCACGAGCGAAGTCGCGCGCGTCCCTCTTGGGGATCTTCGCACGTTGCTTGCCGTCTTGCGACGGTTCACGTGGGTGATCCCATCGGATACGCGGCGGGATCTCATCCCGGACATCTCGCTTTATCATCACCTGAAGACGACGGCGGCCATCGCTGCCTGCCTCGTTCGGGAGGAACTTGGCGAGTTCGATGTGCGGACGCTCCACGATGGCTTGACGAACCGATGGAAGAAAGCGCCGCTGACTCCCCGCGAGGAGGAACTCCTCCATCGCCCGCTCTGCGCCCTCGTCAAGGGTGACATCTCGGGCACGCAGGATTTCCTGTATCTGCTGACCAGCCGCGGTGCCGCTCGGGGCCTTCGCGGTCGCTCGTTTTACCTTCAGCTTCTGACCGAGACGATCGCCGAGTGGATCCTCCGCCAATTCCAGTTGCACCCGACGAATGTACTCTTTGTCGGCGGCGGACATTTTTATCTGCTGCTTCCCTATCGGGCGGCAGCCGAGCATCTGGATGGGATTCAACAGCGTATTGCCCGCGTCCTGTGGAAGATTCACAAAGGCGATCTCTCGCTCCTCGTCGCGTCTGTTCCGGTCGCGGCGATTGATTTTTTGGAAGAAGAGGCCGGGGGAAATGCCTTCGCCGCGAAGTGGGGCGACGTCTCGCGTCGGGTCAATGAAGAGAAGCAGCGCAAGTGGCAGGATCTCGGCCAGGAGGGGATGCGCCGCGAGCTGTTCATTTCGAGGCAACGGGGCATGACGGCCGAGGATACCTGTCAGGTGTGTCACAATGCAGGGGCGCTGGAAATCCAGGACGATGTGCGCAAATGTCAGCACTGCCGGGGATTTGAGGAACTGGGCCGACTGCTCCGGGATCCAACGCATCTCGTTCTTTTCACCGTGCCCGAAGCCGAGCCTCCGGAACAGGCTGATTGGCGCGATGCCCTACGGGCCTTCGGCACGGAGGCATGGCTCATCCATGAAGGCGATGTGTTACCGCGCAGACCTCCGGGAGCGACAGAAGCGAGGGTCTACACGCTCGATGCGACCGACTTTCTCGACGAAGACACCTGTCGCCGCTTCCGGTGGGGTGATCTGCCGGTGAGCTACGATTTTCGCTGGCTCGCTGATGCCACTCCAAGAAAACACGACGAACACGGCCAGGAGGTCATCGCTGAGTTCGCCGATTTAGCTGAGGCCTCGCAGGGCGTGAAATGGCTCGGCGTGCTGCGCATGGACGTAGATGGCCTCGGCGACGTCTTCAAAAACGGCCTCGGCGCGCAAGCGACGATTTCGCGCATGAGCACGTTGAGTGAGTCATTGCGCCTCTTTTTCGAGGCTTGGGTGCCGCGTTTGTGTCGCGAGTATAACCGCTTTCAACAGGGCAAAAAGGACGCGCTCTACCTTATCTATGCCGGAGGCGATGATCTTTTCGTCGTCGGCGCCTGGAGCGTACTGCCGGAGCTGGCCGAGCGCATTCGCGACGACTTCCGCGAGCTGGTCGGGGGCGATCATGTGACGCTTTCGGCCGGTATCGCCATCGAGCATCCGAAGTTTCCCCTCTATCAACTCGCTGCGAACGCGCGCCACGCGCTCGACGATCAGGCCAAGGAGTTTCAACGATCGAACGGGAGAGCCAAAGACGCCGTGAGTTTTCTTCAAACGGCCATGGGGTGGGAGGAGTTCGCTCGTATCGCCGGGTGGAAAGATGCTCTCCTGCAAATGCTCAATCCGCAAGGAGAGGAGCCAGCGCTTCCCCGCGCGTTCCTCATGCGGCTCATGGAGATTCACGCCCTCTATGCCGGGAACCGCGCCCGCTGGCGACGCGCCCAGCGGCTGCGAGAGATCACCCATGAGCAGATGGAAGAGCTGATCCACTACGACAAATGGCAGTGGCGACTCGTCTATCATCTCAGCCGTTTCGCTGAGCGGCACGAGCAGCATAGAGAAACGATTGACCGCCTCCTGCGGGAGATCGTGCAGCAAGATGGATTCATCGCCCGGCTGCGCGTCCTCGCTCGCTGGGCGGAGCTTCTCACCAGGGAGGGATAAGCCATGACCCGAACGAACCCACCGCGACAAGATCGCTCGTCATCTTCGACCGGGACACCTACGCGTGAAGAGGTTCAGCGCGCCATCCGCGAGGGCGGGCGCGCGCTTGTAGATCTCGCCGAACGGCTTGGCCCTCAACTCAAAGAGGGCCGCCTCACGACCAGCCAGATTCGAAACATCTACGGGATGGTCAAGCAGATGGAGATACGCGGATTCGATGCCAATGAGTTCGTCCTGCTTAAGCCCAAGCTCGCTTATGCGGCCGCGCGCGCCAACGTCCCGGGAGCGGACACGCTCAAAGAAGTGTTGACCTGCGCCATTGACGAGGTCGGCACCGATGCGACCAAATTCGCTCGCTTCGTGGACTTCTTTGAGGCGATCCTGGCCTATCATCAAGCGGCTGGTGGTCGCTGAACGACCAGGGAGGGACACTTATGCCCACACTCACGCTTCGAGGAAAAGTCATCATCACCGGTGAGATCGAAGCCGTCACCGGACTCCACATCGGCGGGGCGGCTGCCGGATTGGACATCGGCGGCATTGACAATCCCATCATCCGGCATCCGGTCACGCGCGAACCCTATATCCCCGGTTCGTCGCTTCGGGGGAAAATGCGATCGCTTCTGGACCATCACCTCGGCAAAGAAGCCAATCATTTCATCCAGCGGCGTGAACCCGTCGTCCGTCTCCATGTGTGCGAGGATGAGGCGGCATACACTCGATGTCCCGTCTGCCAGATCTTTGGGGTGACCCCTGGAGAGCGACGTGGGTGGAAGAATCTGAAACCCGCGCGCTTGATCGTGCGCGATGTACACCTGGCGCGGGATCATGAAGCGACGGAGCGGCTCCGTCAGGCCAAGACCGATCTCCCCTTCACCGAAGTGAAATGGGAAGCGGCAATTGATCGCATCACCGCAGCCGCCGTCCCGCGTCAAAACGAGCGCGTGCCTGCAGGCGCCGTCTTCGCGCCCTTCGAGCTGGTCTATGGCCTTTACGATTTGAATGGCACAGGATGCGATCGCGATCTGGACTGGCTGCGCTATGTCTTCAAGGCGATGGAGCTGCTAGAGGACGATTACCTCGGCGGATATGGCTCGCGCGGAGCGGGGAAGATTCGCTTCCGGCAGATCAAGGTTGAATTCAAATCGCGCCGGTATTACGAGGGAGAGGTCGCGCTCGAGACGCTTGCCGAAAGAATTGACGACGTGCGGCAACTGCCTGTGTCGGAATACATCACTCGCCTGCAGCAGTTGATCCGGGAGGGATAGAAGATGCCCCGTTTTGCAACCTATCGGCTACGCTTCCGCTCGCCGCTTCACATCGGCGAGCGGGGTGTGGGGCTGGAAGTCTCACGCACGCATATTCCGGCTGATACGCTCTTTGGGGCTGTCTGCTCCCTCTGGCGCGAGCTATATGGAGTTGACGCGCTTCACCGTGATGTGCTCGACTGGTTCACCGAAGGCGAACCGAATGCACAGCCCTTTGCCCTCACCTCTGCGTTCCCTTACGCCGGTGACGTGCGGTTCTTTCCGAAACCGCTCGGGCGGCTGCCCAATGTGACCCTCGCCGACGGAGATGAAAAGGCGTTCAAGCGCGTGCGCTTTGTCTCCGAGCGCGTCTTCACCACGGTCGTAATGGGTGAGCCCATAGCTTTTCAAAAGCAAAATTGCATTAACGGTGGGGTTGTGTGGGTGACCGAAGAGGAGAGAGATCGCCTCGTTCGCTGGACCGACGACATGAGCGGTGACATTGTGCTCTGGAAAGTGGCCGTCGTCCCGCGGGTGACGCTTGATCGGCTCACGGCAGCGTCGGAGATCTGGCATTTCGGCGAGGTTCTCATGGCTCAAGGGACGGGCTTATGGTTCGCCATCGAGTTCAATCATGAGCATGGTGAGGAGCTGACGCGGCGATTTGAAGCCGTCCTGCGCGCGCTCGGCGATACGGGAATAGGTGGCGAACGCGGAGCCGGCTGCGGGCTCTTCGACGTGGATGGTCCGACCGAGGAGGCGCTGCCGGATGTTCCCGAGGCCAACCGATTCGTGACGCTCTCGCCCGTATGCCCGAAAGATGTCGTCGAGCTGGAGCGCCTGACGGGCAGTGGAGCCGCGTATGAACTGATGCCGCGTCGCGGCTGGATCACGTCGCCGGAAGCAATGAACCTGCGCCGCAAGATGGTCTGGATGTTCGCCGAAGGTTCGGTACTCGCCGGTCCATCTCTGCCGCGCGCGGGATGTCTCGTCAACGTCAGGCCCGACGTATGCCCTCACGACGTCTGGCGCTACGGAGTCTCTTTCCCGGTAGGTCTGGCGGCGACCGCCGGCTCTTCGAGCTGAGGGACGAGAGGGAGCCATGGGTAGGACATCGTATACACTGCGCTGTCTCAGCCCCGTCCATGTTGGGACCGGGAGACAGTTCACCAAGTTCGACGGCGTCTACCATGAGCGACGGTGGTACGTGATTGATCTCGACCGCGTGCTCATGCACGGCGTAGATGCAACCGTGCTGGCCCGCGATATGAGCGAGCGGGCGTTCACGTGGTCGGCCTGGCTCGGCGGACGAGCCATCGCGCCGTCGGACGTCTCCGCTTATGATCTGCCCTGCCCGCAGGACCCTGAAGAGACTCCCGTCCGCGAAGCCATGAAAGATGTCTATGGGAAGCCGTATGTGCCGGGCAGCTCAATAAAAGGCGCTATGCGCACAGCCATCCTGTGGCGTCTGCTGCACAGCGACGTTGAACATCAGGAGTTTGTCAGGCGCTACGTGCTGCTCTGTTTGAAAGCGACGGAGTTGCTCGATTGGCTGCGCGAGCGCCGAGCGTTCGATCGTCCCGAAGAGCATCGCGTCGCGCTCGCCGAAATCTTCCGCGTCCGCCACGATGAGGCCGGAGCGCTTCAGCGCACGCTCTATCGCATCCTGCATGTGGACGAACGAAGACTGCAAAGCGAGCGGAATACGTTCCGGAAGCGATTGCAACGATTGGGGCGAAGCCGCGAATGGCTCGCCGAACCGCTGGAGCGTGCTCTGCTCGGACACGATCCCAATCACGATCTCCTGCGGGCGCTTCAAGTGAGCGACACGCGCCCCGTTGACCTTGACCGGTTGGCCGTCGGGCTGGTGTGGACGTACACGCAGCGGGGGAGACAACTGGTCGAAAAACGCGAGGAGGATGGCGAGTACAAGGTCTTCGCCGAGTGGCTCGTCCCTGAAACGACGCTGGAATTCGAGCTTCATACCGACGACTTCCTCTTCACGGACGCCGCCGAGCGTGAACTGCATTTCCAGGGAGCGAAAGAAGACGCGCTCCGACAGCTCGCGCATACCTGTAATGAATATGCCCGCGCCGTCATTTCATCGGAGCGAGCCTTCTTCAGCGAGCGCGGTCCAGGCTCGATCGCTGATTTTTACGCCGAGCTTGAGGCGATGCTTCGCGATCTCGCCGAAGGCGCGTTTTTACTGAACATCGGATGGGGCGGCGGCTGGGAGATGAAAACCATAGGCGATCTGCTGAGGCGCGTGCTCTCGCCCGAAGAGTTCGCCCAGTTGCGCCAGCGATATGGGCTGGGCGAAGATCCGAGGACGCATCGGCTAGACCCGGAGGGACTTTTCCCGCACAGCCGACGGATCGCCTACGAGGGTGGCGCGCCCATGTATCCGTTGGGCTGGATGCGGGTCGAACCGAAAGGAGGTCGAGGATGAGCACAACGGCCCTGATCATCACCGCGGGCAAAGTGTCACTCGCTGAGCACCGGGGCGGTGTGCGCCATTCCGGAGAAGGACTCTTTTCCCCCCGCGTGGATCAGAGGTCTGGGGCCTGACGCCGGGGATGTGCTTCAGAAATGGTGCGGATGATTATCGAGTTGAAGGCACAGGCGCGTTCGATATTCGGTCATGCTTCGAGCGTCGCCGGCGCGCTTTGCGTAAGCGAACTCTTACGCCTGGAGGATGACTATGGGACTCCGACAAAAGGGAAACCAGCGATCCCTCGCGCGATCGCGAAGACGCGATAACGCTCGCCACATCTTCGTGACCGTGCTCGGCCAGACGCCGCAGGTTGTCACGGAGACGCTCTACGCGCTCATGGTCGAACGGCGCGTCCCCATCTCGGAGATCTTCGTCATCACGACACGCGTGGGAGCCGAACGGGCGTGGCGCGATCTGCTCGATCCGCACCAGGGCCAGTTCTTCGCCTTTTGCCGGGAATACGGCTTCGATCCCCGATCCATCACCTTCGATGAGCATCACATCCTGACGATCGTCAAGACGCCAGCCTCAAGACGAGCGCGACCGCCCACCAGCGCGACATCGAAGCCGGGCCAACGAGCCGATCGTGCGCTGGAGGATATTCGCACCGTGGAGGACAACCGCTGCCTGGCCGAGCAACTTCTGGGCTTCATTCGGCAGCTCACCGAAAATCCGCATACGGTCGTGCACGGTTCAATCGCCGGCGGCCGCAAGACAATGTCAGCCTATATGCTGCTGGCCTTCACGCTCTACGGGCGGGAACAGGATCGGCTCTATCACGTGCTCGTGCCCGAACCCTTCGAACGGAATCCGCAGTTTTTCTTCCCTCCGCGGCGAGAGCGATTGATCGGGATCGGCGTCGGACAAGTCGCTTCCACGCGCGAGGCCCGCATTGATCTGGCCGAAATTCCGTTTGTGCGACTGCGGCCCTGGGTCCTCAAAGAGAGGAGAGTGCAGAGGACGATCGAGGAGCACATTCGCATCGTGCAGCGCGATTTGAACCGCCGCGCAGCGGAGTGGGAATCGCTCGTCATTGACTACCAAGCGCGACGAGCGCGCTGGGGTGACCGCGAGCTGCCCATAACGGGTGTGAAGCTGGCGCTGTTGGCTTACTTCGCCGAGCGCCGCGCCGAGCACCGGCAACATGGACGCCAGAAGATCGAGAACTGCCCCCATTGCTTTAGCGGTTTCAGTGACTTCGATCTCGTTCGTTACGAGGTCTTATATCGGAGGTTCGTTCCCGCGGAAACACGGAAAGGGAAAATCGAGCTGGGCCCCGATCTCTTCCTGAGTTATCGGGCCAAGCTCAATCGTGTGCTCACGCGCGAGGGATTCCCTCCGGAGTTGCAGATCGTGAACATCAGCACGACGCCACGCAATGCTCGCTACGGACTGCGACTCGATCCGCGCCGAATTCGCCTGGAATCCCACCCCGGTGAACTCGTAAAGGTGGGCATTCAGAATCCTGCCGAGGGCGACCGGACCGAACCCCATTGAAATTACCTCGGAGCACGGCGCCCTTAAGCGAGGGAACCCAGGCGCAAGCGGACCGAACCCCTTTGAGATTAACTCCCTATCAGACGGGCCCCGCGGCAGCAAGTGAGTGAACCTCGCCTGGGATCTGCCCGAGGCAAGCTCCGTTGAGATTAACAGCCTACCGGATGAGGCCCGCGGCAGTCGGCGATGCCAATTTAGCTTAGCGCGAAACCGTGAGGCGAACCTTATTGAAAATTGACTCATGCCGCATTAAAAGAGCCTGCGTCAGCAAGGGACCGAGTATAGCCTAGGGTGAGCGGAGCGAGCCCTAGGACATCGGCCCTCAATTCAGTCCAAACCCCGAGGGGGGCGACCCATGGGATTGTCGCCATGCATGCCCGGCAACACGCGTTTGGCTCAACCGCGCGCGCTGCCCGCTCCCACGGCCCCGCATTGCCACAGACGCCGTGCGGCTTTTTTTCGCAAACTGGAAAGTCAGCGCTCCTTCCTCCCTGTGCATTCCTCAGAGACGCTGGAAATATCGGGCGCGACATTTTCCAGCACCCGCGGTTCGCGCGGCCTCTTGATGCCCTCTCCACCCTCTACCAAATGGGGTAAGACCTGGCATCAATTTCCGGACTATTGTCAATTGCTCCGACGGGGCGTATTCGCGGCGCGTCTGCAAGCCGTCGTTGATTAATTCACGTCCCGGCTCCTGACATTTCACGTCCGTCTCCCTTCGGGTGGCTACGTGCGCGGGTCATTGGCACATCTACAGCATTCCCAACAGGCGTCCGCACGTCAGGGCGCGCCGTCAACGGCGTGGTTCGTTTTCGCCACCTCGTCGGATGGATCGAAAATCCCGAAGGCTTTTGGTCGCTACCACGGGTCGTGATCGAAGATGACGACTTCGCCGGTGACCGGCGACAAGTAGCTAAGCCGCCGCGCTTTGCCGTGGAGCGCGTGCGCGATTTTCAGGTACATCCAGATGGGAGCCTGCCCCGTCAGAACGACCGCGCGGCCCTCCCCGGCCAGCTCCAGCGCCCGCCGTTCATATTCGGGCAAATCGCCCAGCTTGGCCGCGCCCGAATAAAACGTGCTGAGGTCAATCGTCACGACATCAGGTTCGACAGTCATCTCGTGCTCGCCTCCGAAAATACGTTTGAGCGTCTCGCCTATCTCTTTCACGCGAGTGACGAGCGCGCTCGCCTTCGTCGGTTGCTCCTTCATACCGGCATGATCCACATCGTTTCGGGCGTCGCGGATCGAACTCCAGAGCGCGATGAGCGATTCCGCCTGATCGTGCGCGCGGAATTTCTCCACATCCGCCGCATCCGGTTCGGCTCCGGTCCACGGGTCCGAGCGCTTCCTTTCATCCGGCTGTTTGCTCCAGGTCAGATAGTTGAGCAATCGTTCGGCTCGCTCGCGGGCCTCTCGTTGAAGCGGATTTTCGAGATCAAGGAGCACGCAGACTTTCGTCACCAGCAGTTCGCGCGCGAGCGTAAGGGCCTGAACAAAGAGGCCGCGCTCGATATACCACGCGATCATGCGATGCTGAACGTGAAGATTTTTCACGCTCGGCGACGTAGCGAACTGGGCGAATTCCTGGCCGAGCGCAGGAGCAATCAGCGCAAACGGTTTAGCCCACCGGGTGGCCTCGTTCAATGCCGCATCCGTGAATAGATCGGCCAGGCGTTGGGCTTTCTCCATGACCTCCAGAGGACGGATGAGCAAAAGGGCTTGAGAAAGCTCGTTGACCCGATCTCCCATTTTCTGAAGCGCCGTCGGCTTCTCGGCCGCGATCGGCGAGGTTTCGGTCGGACGCTCGCGCCAGGCTTCAGCCTGAATCTCCTGGAGCAATCGGGAGAGATCAGCCGCCGATCCGCTCCGGCGGAAGATGTGAACTGCTGCCAGCCAATCGAGCAAACTCAAAAACGGCGAGAGGTCGAACACCGGAGCACGGCCTTCATTATCGCGGGCCTCGAAGGCCCCGTAGACAATCCCGCGCACGCGAACATTTTTGACCGCGCGAAGATAGGCGACGGCCAGGAAAACGACAAACGGGAGCGAGCGGAACCCGTGCGTAATGTCAAAGATCACCTCTTCGCCTTCATCTACGCTTTGGACGACACGATCGAAGATCGTCCAGAGCTCGTCGGGTTTTCCGCCCCAGGGAATTTCGACCGGTTTGGGTTCGATTCTTCCGGCGAGCCCCTCGCACAACTTGTTCCAGTAGCGTTCCTTCGACTCCTTGGTGACGAAGACCGTCATGTGATCTGGCTGAAAGAACTCATAGAGGGCGATGGGAAAGAGATCCGATTCCACGACTTTCCCTCCGTAGAGGTATCGGGCCGTCTTATACCCATCACCCGTTCCCAATCCCACGAACGTCAGTGCCTTCATCGGTCTCCTCCCCAAATCACCACGGATGGACGCGGATCAACGCGGATGAGGAAATTGATCCGTGCCCATCAGTGTTCATCCGTGGTCTCCTGGCTTCACAGTGAGCGCCATGAGAAGCTCCTCTGAAAATTGGCGAGAGCGCATGCTCGCGTCGTGCCCGCTTGAGTGTGCTCGAAACGCGTGCTCCCAGGCCGCGTCATTCCTCTCATGCCGGGCTCACTTTCGTCACTTTTTCATCGGCCGTTACCGCCATCACTTTCACTTTCACCCTCTTGCCCGGCGGATGAGGATAATACGCGGTCTCGAACGTGACTTCCTGATCGAGCCCTCCCAGTAGCCGAACCGTTACTCTTCTGCCGTCGTTTGCGAGGACCTCGGCCTCAAGTTTGTCCCCCTGTTTGACACGTGGTCGAGCTGGTGGTTCGGGCGGCTTGGATGCAGCTTTCGTTTTCTGTTGCTCAGGGGAAGCGGGACTCGGCGATTTCTTCTCCGGCGCGGGTTTCGGGGCTGGAGGTGAAGCTTGAACGGGCGATGCCTTCTGCGACGGGCCTTTTGCCGACTCCGCTTTTTGGAGTTTCGCCAGTTCCTTCGTCAGTTCCTCAGCCGAGATCCGCCCTTCGGCGAAGAATCCGTAGCCGCTCGCCGTCTTGCCGCCAAAGCCGAGTTGTTCAAGTCCACGTTCGAGCCACTCCCGAGCAAGTCGCAATGCCTCATCAGAACGAGCGACGAGCGCGAATTGAAAAACGGGCTTCTCTTCCGCACGAGAGCCAATGCCGATAGTGAGGAAATTCACGGGATTCGGGCTCTGCCATTCCGTCGGGAGATTGTTTTTCGGATCTCGATAGTAGTCGGGGAAATGCGGGTTCAAGATGTCCACTTCGAGCCTCGGCGGTGCGATCGCATACGCATCGAGGAAGACGACATCGCCTTGCTGGTGTTCTTCGGCCTGCCGTTCGTCCTTGCTCTCGGAGCCGAAGACGAGCTTGATCTTGTCCGCCGGCTCACCTGTCAACTCGGCCCACGCGCGCGCCACGCCCTTGAGCCCGCTTCCCGGCAGATAGGGAAACCCATAGAGCGAGTGAAAGGCGAATCCGACTTCCATCGGATGCGCTCCGCCGAGCCCTGAAAGAATCCGCGCTTCCGCTCGCTTGCCGAAGATAACGGTCTTGTAACCATGCTCCTCGAACGACGCGACCATCCGCACCTGTCGCTCCAGAAAGGCGAAGTAGGCATCGCGCGGGAAACTGCGCGCGATGGATTCGACCTGCTCAAGGAACCAGCTTTTGACGCTCCTTTCTCGCCTTCCCTCTTTGAATTTCCCCTCCAGCGTCCAGTTGCCGTCCCATATCCAGACGAATTTATTGAACAGCAGTCCGACGTTCTGGGCATGTGAGCGAAGCGCTTCCGCCAGCGCTTGACTATCGCGAGGCAAGGGGAAGCGCGGCGACGGCGGCCCATCCGTTGGTTGTGATCCCGTTCTCGCTCTTCTTCTCCCGTTTGGCATAGTCACTCCTCCTCAGGCTCCGGCAAAACAGCTTCAGCGAAGCGGCGCAACCAGTGGAGGTAGCTGAGCGCCTCGGTCGTCGCCTGCCGATAAGTCTCGCTCGTCGTGTTGAAGATACGCTCGATGAGCGTCGGCTGAGTGGCGCCGGTCCAACGAATCTCACTGAAGAGCCATTTCTGAAGGTGAGCATAGACGATCTCGTGAGGATCGTCCGCATTGCCCTTCCCTTTAGATTTCAGAAAGGCGAGCGCCTGTCCCAAGCCATTAGTCAGAATCATCACCGGCAGCTTCAACACGAGGCCGCGATACTTCCGCTTCACGTCCGGCGATTTTCTATCCACCTCCTGGACGTCATCCCACGCTGCCTTGGCTCGCTGTTGCTCTTTCGTCTGTTGAAAACTCACGGTGCTAGCCATTGCCCTGTTCCTCCTTTCCTGGCTTCGGTTGTTTCCCTTGGCCGTGGAAACGCACGCTGACGATGCCGCGCCCGATGGTGGCATCGCCGCCGAGCTGCAGGCGCTGTCCATCAATGCCGCGCAAGAATGCAAGCACAGCCGGAGAATCGGCTAATTCAGCGCGATCATCCTTCACCGGATCGTGCGCGAGGACGACGGAATAAAGGAGCGAATCGGGCAGGAGCGCCTCTTCGTAGAAAAGCCCGCCCTTCACGACGGTGCGTTTGTCGTTGTCAATTTTGATTCGCGCTTGAACTTCCGTGGAGAGTTTGACGAAGTCTCGGAAGGCGTTGTCGGGAAGCACAAGCAAACTCTTTTTGACTTTCTCCCGCCAGAACGCATACTCGCCCCGGTCAGGGAACGCTTCTTGAGAAAGCCATTTTGCGATGGAGGTCACCTCCTCCTTTCCTTGAAACCCGAACGCATACTCTTCGAGCAGAACCTGATCGTCAGCGGCCACATCGCAGCCTTCTCGCACTCCCAGCACGGTTCGATCGTCTGGAGGTCTCGGTATCGTCCAGTCTATGGACACACCGGCAATTTGGGCATCGCGGCGAAATCGCTCGAGCGCCGTCGGCGAGGTGCAGTAGGCGAAGATGCCTTTGAGCGAACGAACGGGAAAGAGCAGAATTCGCGCATCGGTGAAGCTGACGGCCGCCGCGAATCCGCTCTCTTCCGATCCGATCTTATCCGGCCCGAACGCGAGTTCGATCTTGCGCCTGTCGGCACTATCAGTGGACCTGAACTCGAACCATTCGCGCACGGCGCCTTTCAGGCCGGACGCCTGGATCACGGGAAAGTCGGTGTACTTTTCGCGTTGAATGGGCAGGTCCACGACGCCGAGGCTCGTGCCGCTGCCGGCATGAAGCGACGTCTCGGTGTAAAGGAACATCAACGTGGCTTTCTTGAACATAGTCACCATGCTCCTATCAGAGAGTACCCGAAACCCTGTCGCGCGGTCCCGGGAAAAGTTTCCGAATCCTCGGAGATGGACTTTTCGTGAAACGTTTGAGCAACCGCATCAGCATCGCCCTCCAGAAGCTCGAAGAAGTAGACGCTTCCGGCTGGCACAAAGCGATGAACGGGCTTGGGAAACTGCTTCGCCAGGTCGAATCCCCCGATTCCGACGGGCTTGCCGAGCGCCACAGCAACGAGTTTGACGCGCACGTTTCCGCGAGAGGCTTCGAGCGTGCGCTCGTCAATCCATTCCGGACGCCAGCCGTTCACAAACAGAGCGGGAGTCACGAGCACTAGCTTGAATCTGCGGCGCTCCTGAATTCGTTGCTTGATTTCATCGAGCGCCAGCGCTGAAACCCGCGCCGGTTGATAATGAGCCGGACGGCGATCTCCGCCCAGGTTGATCAATCCGGAATCCGGCAGGCGGTCTGTCCCGTTAAACTCAGCAAAAAAGCCGATGCCCTGCTTGAGTCGAAGGTACTCAACGCTGTAGAGCAAGCCCTCGCGCACGGACCGGCGCGCGCGATCCCGCGCGATCCCGGTTCGCTCCTCCCGGGTGAAGATCGCTTCCCCGATCTGATTCCCGGCGATGACTTCTTCGGGAGCAAAGAATGAATCTGCGGAATGCGCGTCGTCAGCCAGATACCGCTCTATCCCTCGCTCGGTGAGCCAACCTGCGGCGGCGTCAAGATGCGCGTCTTTCATGAACCAGAGATGTCGCAGCCCCGGAGGGAGATTCGTCCGAACGGGGAATCCGTCTACCGGTTTCAGGAGCGCGAGCCGTCCCGTGCCTTTGACTTCAGCCACGTCCTGCGGCATGGGATAAAGCAATTCCACCGGGATCGCTTGCTCGTGGGAATCTCCTGATCCTCGCTTTCGCGCCACGAGGAAGCGGCAAAGCTCAAGCGTGCCGAAATGCGATGGCGAGCCGATCTCCCGAGCTAATTCCGGCGGAACGTCCTTCCCTTCCCTGAACGCCTCGAAGCGACCAAAGTGATGGCTCAACAGGTGAGAGCGGATCGCCGCATAAACGGTTGACGGCGGGGGCGGGAAGACGCTTCGCGCCAGATGATCCTCGCCGCCGGTGAAAGGCTTGCTTTCACGGAAGAGCAATACATCGAGCGGTTCGATGAAAATCGCCTTGCTCATCGGTTCTCCTCCCGACTGAGGAACACCGCCAGGTCTAAAAACTTGCCCAGATCGTCAAGCGAGACGCCCGACTCGAAAAGCCTCAAAAGCCCTTCGTCGAGCAGCCGACGGCCGATCTCGCTCTTCCCATCTTTTGAGAATCGCGTGCTGAGATGACGGCCGAGCAGGCGATGCGTCTCTTTCGCGACGGCTTCTTGAGAAAGGCCCGAGAGCGCACGGGCTCCTTCGCGGAAGACATAAGCGAATTTCGGCGACACGTCGCCGCTCGAAAAAGCATCGCGCCAATCTATTAAGCATTGAAGCGTATCAACGGGCGCGGAGCCGTCTTTCTGGTAATACCACTTCGCGCCGAAAGATTCATGGCCGCCCGACCGCTTCATGAGCGCGATGGAGAACGCATTGCGACCGATCACATCTTTGGCTCGCTTCTCCTGCGCTCGTGCGGCGTTGAGGGTTTGACCGAGGTCCTGCATGTGGTGGGCGATGGCCACGCCCATGCTGGCCGTAGCCGTCATGCCCATCGTGAGCTGGAATCCCGTGTCCGTTCGGGCGAAGCCAGAACCGGCGATCCAGTCCACCTGGTTCTCATCGCCCCTGAGCGCGCCGGTGAAGAAGGCGCGCAGCTTTCGCATCACTTCCGGCAGATCGCCGAGCGAGACGAAAGCCATCACATCATCGCCTCCGGCATAGATCAACTTGCCGAGGTGCTCCTCTTCGACGATGCGGCGAGCGGTCGCGAGCGAGAAGTCGCGCAGGGCCTTGCTGATGGCCAGATGGAGCGACGGATTGAGCGGGCGCCTCATTTCCCCCAGCTTTTGCCATTCGCTGTTCGACGTCAGCTCGTTCCACACGCTCGGATGAAGAATTTCTTGGAGTCGTGGAGCGAATTCACCGGCGACCCATTTGCCCATGTGATCGCCGTCCATCACTAATACGGCGTAGTAGCGAGACGGTGCGCCGAGAGTATTTCGCTTAGCGAAATCGAGAAGCTCGGTGAGTGCTCCCAGAGCTTCTCTCCGCGCGGACTCCAGGCCGGAAGGGTTATCCTTCCACCTCTCGGTCAGCTCACGCTGAAGATCTCGCTTATTGAAGGATTCCTCAAAGAGCCAATCCCCATCCAGGCGAGTGAAGTCCCAAGGCAGATCGGGTATCTTTTTGTGAGCGCGAGCCGCTGCTTCCGCCATCTTTGGAAGAGGCGCGCTTTTTGCCCGGTCATCTCCCAGAAGAGTTCGCACACACGTCGTATAGCGGTTCAACAACCCAAAGAGCTTCATATCTCCCGTCGGGAGCCTTTCAACGATCCGGCGCTTGAAAGACGAGGTCGCAACCGTGCTGGTTGAAGGAAAAGACGTCTCGATGTCCCATCCGAGTCCTCCGTCTTCCTCGGGGGCTTTGAAGTAATAAGCCGCGGCCAATCGCTTGGTGAGCGCAATGGCGCTCAGTCGCTCGCCGCTGCGAAGCAGGGGGATTCGAGGGATCATTCGCCGGTTCCAGAACTCGCGGAGCTTGCCGAAATCCGTATGCTCGGCCAGATGCACCGGTTCGAGCTCGGCGAACATCGTGCACTTGAAGTGCGGTTCAATCTGCCCGGCGAAATCCCGCGTCGCTTTCCGACTCCCCAAGCCGCGTTCGGTCAGCGCATAGAGCTTGCTGTAGCAGGTGCCGATGTTCGGCGCATAACCCGTCTTCTCGTACTGCTCGACGATCGAAGCGAACTCCCACGGTTCTTGCATCGGGTGGCACCAGGTCTTGAAAGTTTCGAGAAACTGCCTGTGATCCTCTCCCCAGGGGAGCACGGCCCAGTAGATCTCCAGGAAGTTTTCGACCTGCCGCCGCCAGATGCGATCCCACCCGTCGTCGGGGGTGATACCGGCTTCGCGCTCAACGCCCTTTTTGACGGCGAAGCAGATGATTTTGAAAACCTCGCGCACCCTCTCGTCAACCTGTCGAGCGAGTCCAGCCGCCTCACTCGCAGGCAGGATGGCCAGGAACCGATTGGGAACCGTCGGCGCCGAGAGTTTCTCCTCGCTTGGTTTCTCGATGAACTTCAGCCCCTTCTCTTCGATCAGCCAGAGATCGGCGAAGGGCTGTCCGCACAGGTCGGGAAAGATGATCGCGTCTGGTCCCCAGGATTCAGCAACGACTTTCATCGCCTGCCAGGAGAGGAACGAGAGCAGGTAGCTGCCCGCCCACAGGTCTTGCGTTTTTCGTGCCGCTGCGATGAAGCTCTGCACCGGCCCGAGGGCGAAAAGCAAAAATGCCGGCTCGGGTAATGCGGCCGCGATGGCCGACGTTACGCGGCGATGTTCCCAGATGGAATGATCGGGGACGCGCGTGTCAGCCGGAAGCACTTCCCAGAGTTGCCCCATGCCATCCTGCTTTCGCTTCGCTTCAAGCAGCGGGAGCAGCTCCCGCCAGAGCGAGAGGTAGAGCTTTTCGAGATCATCGCCGTAGGTGGCTCGTAACTCAGAGAACATCTCGTCCACCGACGCCATGACGGCGCGATGATCCGCCGTCGCGAGCGATTGGATGGGAAATTGCTTGCCCGAGAGCGGGTGAACGATGAGCGGATTCTGAGGCCAATCGGTGGGGAAGCCCCGGAGGCTCACGCGATCGGCGGCCGAAGCGATGCGGTCGGCCGTTTTGACTTCATCCGGGATGACGGCGTCAAGTCCGAGCTTCTCCATCAGCGCTCGGGCCCGCCCTTCATGCCCGCCGTTGATGGCGCGGCCTAAGATGAGCGCCTTCTCCGGCGGATCATGGAGCAGGGCGCGAATTTTGCGAAGCAAGACATCTCGGTTCATAACCAATTCCTCGCATCAAGATGACCACCGAACTGATCGCGAAACTGCTCGATCAGGCTGCGCTGTTCAGAAGTCGTCGGTGGATCAAATGACCGCGGCTCCCGTTTTGCACCCTGCGACTGATCCTTGATCTTGAGTTTCTCCCCGCTCGGCAGAAAAGAGGATCTGAAATAGATCAAAAGCAAGGCGATTCTCCCATTCCCCAGCTTGACGAAGCGAAACAGGAGCGGCGAGGCTCGCCGGGTGAAGTTTTGTGTCTCGACCATGGCTTGCTTGCCGGGCGCCGAACGATAGCGAAATTGCAGCGGCAGCCCGAAGGCCGGCCGCTTCAATGTCGGCGGGCGACCGGCGTTCAAGTAATCGTTCAACACGGAGGGGAAATCGGGATTACGCTTATGCCGAAATTGCTGGAATTTCCTCCCCGCCTGTTCCATTGCGTCCAAGGGGGTATTCCAGGTGCTCTGAATGACCCAAATGTCTGCATGGTCTGGATGGAGGACGGGAAAGTCCACAATGCCGCTTGGTGCTTTCGTCGTAAGTGAGTTCAGTCGCGCGACGAGATCGCGGACTTTTTTCAAGCCGTTTTCCAGATGCTCTTTTAACGCTTCAGGGCTGCTGACGCGAATCAGTGTGAAGTCGGGAAGACCTTCTAAAATCCCCCGATCGTCTTTCACCTCTTTAACCTGCACATCCCCGCCGCCGCGCCGGGCGCGCGTCCCGAATCCTGCAAAAAGCGTCCAGCACCAGAGAGCGCATGCCGCGAGCTTCAGAACACTGTCAGCTTCTTTGTTGAACGAGGAAAGCTCCAGCGTGAAGGTTGTCCCGACATCGGCATAGGGACGCTCGTTTCCGCCGAGCTGTGTCGAGTAGAGGAGATAGGTCATCCCGGGATGACGAGTCTCCCTCTTTGCCCTGTCGTATCCCAGATCAAGCTCGCTGTTTTGCTTGATTCGTCCGCCGGCCCAGCGAATGTCCTTGATCCTCACGAGCACAGGGGATCCGCGCTCCTCTTTTCCGAAGACCTGACTTTCCAGTTCGTGAAGCGTGTCCGGTCGCGTGACGCCTAGCCCACCGAGCAGGGCGCGATACCAGTAGCGCAGGTGGCCTCGGATGCTCGCGGCGCGAAGCTCGACCGCGTTTTGATCATTGCCCGACAGAAACAGCGGCGTGACCGTCTCCAGCGTGACGCTTACCTTTTTCATTTCGTCCTCCATTAGGGAACTGACTCTACCAGAGTCGGCTTCTGTTTTTCTACACCAGTAACATTGCGGCAACCTTGCCGGTTATTCCGGCAACCGAGCTATGCTAATGGCAGATTTGGGACTGCGAATGTCGGATCGGCCACTCGGCCATCCACGATTGCCTCTCGACGATTGTAGGTCGTGCTTCAACCGATCATTCGTCCAGGAGAACGGCGCCGGTCACCTTCCTTCGGACTCGCTTCCAGGAGCTTTGATCTCAACCTTTCCCAATCCGAAGGTGGTTCCTGTGCCGACGTGCAGCAACTCGCCGAGAATAAGAAGCGGAAGGACCCTCGCTTGATTCAGCTTTATTCGTCAGTACGTGATCCCGCCTCCGGCTGCTGGTCGCGCATGAGTTCGGCTTGACGGACTGCCTCCCACAACTCCAGGTACTTCGCCCTGACATACGGATCCAGCTTTTGCGCAAACTCAGCGTCAAGCCCTCGTATCTTGATCAACTCCTGCACCTCGGCCAGATCGCGGAGCCGATCTGGTGCCGTCATGCCGGAAGCCAGTTTCAGCTCGATGAGTTTCTCCAGGGTGACGATCCGTATGCCACCGATCTGAACGGAAGCTTCACTGGGCCGAGGGAAAGAGACGGGCTTGGGCTTGCCATCTCCAGGAAATTCTCCTGCGGTGATGATCTTAATACGAACTCCCTCCGCCGTGCGAATCCTCTTCCTGGCGCCGGGAAACTGCGGCACATATCCCCGGCCAATCAGTTCACGGTGAAAGGTCTCCAGGTCTTCCGGGGTGATAACGAGATCAATATCCTCGGTAAAACGCCGATATCCATGGGCTATGAGGGCGACTGCTCCGATGATCATGTATTCAATGCCGTGTTGATCGAGGTCGGCCGCCAGCCTCGAGAGCGTTTGATTCAACGTTCCCTGTCCCATAAAAAGTCGCAGCCCCTCATGGTAGATTTCCGCAAGCCGCGGGCCGGGCAAAGGTGAAGCAGTCACTTCTCGCTCCATGATCGCAACTTTACTCCGATAGAAGCTGACCAGTCAAGCTGCGCACGATTCGCACTCTGAATCAAAACGCCCCGCACCAATCGGCGTAGCGGATCTCAACCTTTCCCAATCCGAAGGTGGTTCCTGTGCCGACGTGCAGCAACTCGCCGAGAATAAGAAGCGGGAGGAACTGCGTGACGTCCGCCGCATTCGCGAAGCCGTATTCGACCTCGCCGACCAGGCCTCCCAGCCGCATCTTCGTCCGCTGCCGGTGCGAATACCGCTCCCAGTCCAGCCAGCGCAGGGCGCTACTCACTGTCATCACCGATTTCGCCCGCGCGATCAGCGCCCGATGATCAAGCGACAATTCGCCCTCGCCGTGAACGAGCACTAAGTGCCAGAGACGACGGAGCAGACTCCGAATGAGCAGCTCAAAGCTGATGTGATCCTGCAGGTCCTTCTGCACGCGCAAACGCATGGGCGTCAGGAAAGCAAGACACAGAGTCGAGGATGGGGGATTTGTTTCAGATTGTTGGCGCGCGGTTCGGGCATCCGGACCGGGGGCGCAGGACAGATTCGAGACTTTGAGATGCGAGATTTGAGATTGTCGGTGGGCGATCCACTCATCAGCGCTCACGCCGAACGATCCCGATTTCAGGCGCTGACTCGCGCCGTCGTAAATCACCTGATCTTCACCCTCAGGCGGCCGCCAGACAACCGACTCCAATAGGAATTGGCCCCGACGCTGGCCCAATCCCCTGTGCCCCGCCTGGGCAATGGCAAAGATCACATAGGGCAAGTAATCAATTGCTCGCCCGATGAGCGTCAGGCCAAACGTGAGCCGCTCGCCCGGCTCATACATTTGATTTTCTTCGAGCGGTGCCTCCAGCACGTAGGGGTGCGGCGCATACTTCTGTCTGCGAAAAGCGGCGACGCCCTCCGGCGGCAGCGTTTCAAACAGATGGGTGTAGATGCAGCTCGGGCGCACCAGGCAGATGTCGCAGTTGAGATCGCGGCGGATGCAGACGGCGCATTTCAGGGCATTGCCAAAAGCTCCCCGTAGCGTCGAACCTTTGAAGCGCGGCAGCCGCGCTTCGGTCTCCGCCCGCAGTGTGAAACGGAACCGTCCGAGTCGAAGGGGTATGACGCACACTGCCCGTCAAGCTCCCTGTCGGAAAAGGCGTGCCCGCCCCGGGAAAACACCACGGAGCCACAGGTTCACACCGGACTCATCACATATGGAGAAAGGCTCTCGAAACATCCCCAACGACACAAAGGGATCACCCATCGCTTCCGGGCGACATCCATGCTCCATGGATTTATCCCTCCGAACCCACCACCGTAACCATTCGGTTACGGTCAGGAGCATACTGATCCGCCTCGATTGTGTCAAGCACCTTTTTCCTGCGTCCTCTCCCTTGAAGCCGTTACGGGTGTGCTCGACTGGGGGCGACGTTTGATGCTCCCTCGAAGGGATGAACATCCGGACTGAGTGCCATTTTCTTGACTTCCGGTGGATCGAACCATAGAATCGCGTCCTCGTGATGAAATATCTCACCGGTGGGAGGCGACGATGCACCGACGACGGTGTTTTTCCCTGATGATTTTCGCCTGGTTTCTCGTTCAGTCGAGTCTGGTAATGGTTTTCCCTGGACAGATGGACACAGAAGACGAACCCGATGGAGGTCGCCTTCTTCTGAGGGCGGACGAGCGCCGCGGGCTTGGCGGCATCATCGAACCGGAGCTACAGTCCGGCTACAAGAATCCCGATGATCGGTGGCTGCTGCAGTCGCCGGCGTTTGAGAAGTTGTCGAGCGCCGCGCGGACGTACCTGTTGCGCAAGTACGGGCTTCTTCGGAAGGGGCTCGGTCTGGGGCAGCACACCCGTACTATGTCGGCGGCCACGGCTCAACTCGCCCCGGAAGGAGAAATTTTTCTCACGGGCCGGAGCACACGCCTACAAAGCGAGACCTCTGCCGCTGCGTTCGGTCCGCGCCTCATCGTTGGCTATAACGATGGCGCCGGGACGAACGATTCGCTCACGAGCTATAGCTACTCGCACGACAATGGTGTTACCTGGCAGAATGGAGTGTTGCCACCCTATCCGAGCGGAGGAGCGAATTTGGGCGATCCCGTCGTTGCCGCAGGACCCAACGGAGAGTTTTACTTCAGCACGCTGGCGACGAATTCGCTCGGATATTCGACGGTGGGCGTCGCCCGATCTGACGATGGTGGACGAAGCTGGTTGCCGCTCATCAACGCCAGTACGACGGCAGTCAACAGCGTGGATTTTCAGGATAAGCCGTGGTTAGCCGTAGATGCTACGACGAGCCCTTTTCGCGGAAACGTCTATGTGAGCTGGACGGTCGTTCAGGGGCCGGAAAACGTCCCTCCCAACGGACAGAGTTTCATCGCCTTTGCCCGCTCGACCGATGGCGGGCGAACCTGGTCGGCACCACGCGCCCTGTCCCGGCGAGATCGTACATTTCTCGTGGGGTTCTCTACCATTGCCGTGGGTCCCGCGGGCGAAGTGTACGTGGCCTGGTTTGATGCTCATTCACCCGGTGCAGCCTTTGTCGTGGCGAAATCTACGGATGGAGGAGAAACCTTCTCCCGACCGGTCGTTGCCCTTCGGTCGCCTCGTATTACGGAATCGCTTCTTAACGGAACGTTTGACGCGGGGCTCCAAGCCAGCCTGGCCGTTGATACCAGCGGAGGTCCCCATCATGGAACCGTGTACATGGCCGTCCACCTGGCTCCCGAAGAGTCGGATCGAGGGGTGCTCGATGTTTATTTGCTTCGCTCCACTGATGGGGGAACAACCTGGAGCCCGCCTGTTCGAGTCAACGATGATCAGACACCAACCGACCAGTGGCAACCCTCGGTGGTCGTTGCCTCGGACGGGACGGTCGGCGTCGCCTGGTATGACCGGCGAAACGATCCGGTGAATAACGCCCTGATTGATGTGTACCTGGCGACCTCGCGCGATGGCGGGCAGACGTTCTCGACCAACCGTCGGGTGACGACCGGCAACTGGCTGGTTGTGCCCACGCCGCTCGCGTTTCGTCCGGGCTACCACGGTGATTACAACCAGATCGCGGTCAACGGCACGCACTTCATCGTCACCTGGGGAGATGAACGACGGGGCAATCCCGACGTAGTGGCGGCTCTCGTTCCCCTTTCCGACCCTCGCCCGGTGATTGATTTCGTTCTCTCCAGTCAAACAACCTATCGGGCAATTCTCGCTGGAGGATCGGCCGATTTCACGCTGCGCCTTTCGGCCGTTGGAGGATTTTTCGGTCCTATCGCTCTGAGGGCATTGCCGGAGATTTCCGGCGTGAGCTTTGAATTCTCGCGCATCACGGCGCTGCCCGGTCAGCAGGTCACCGTGCGCGTGCGCACCCGTCAAGACGCGAAGCCGGGCTTTTATTCGGTCACGGTGATCGGCAGTAACGGCGTCGTCGAGCGCACGACGCAGATTCGCTTCAGCGTCCATCGAGACCTGGCGGAGGTCCCCACGCCCATTTCTCCCTTGCTTCCTCCGATTGTGAATGATCTCGACGACACGAGCTTTACCATTGCAACAACGACGGACGCCGAAGGAACGATCCACGCTGTCTGGGAGGCGCTCAACCCGATCACCCTCAATCGCGAGCTTTTTTATTCGCGGGCAGCAGCCGGCACGCTGGCCTTTTCGCCGCCGATCAATCTCATCAATCGGCCCGACCTCGACGCGGGAAGCCCAGTCATCGGCGTGGATGCATCGGGTCACGTTATTGTGGCGTATCTGCGCACCGATGCGACCAATTTCCGCGACGTACGACAGGATGTCGCCCTTTCGATCTCCACTGATGGCGGGAGGACATTCGGCGATCCCATCAACGTCACCCGATTGGCAACGCGCTTTCGGGCCATCGAAGTCGCCATGGCCGTCGAGCCGGGCGGGGCGATCAATCTGGCCTGGACCCTCTTTGACCTCTCCACGGGGTTCGAGGACGTCTTCTTCGCTCGCTCGACTGATGGGGGACGACGGTTCTCGACGCCCCGCAACCTCTCCAACACCAACAGCTCGGTGGATTTTGCATTCCGCCCGGCCGTTGCGGTTGATCCGGCGGGAGTGCTCGCCGTGAGCTTCACCCGCGTGGCTGGAGCGACCCCTCTGCGAAATGTCTTTTTCACCCGTTCGACCGACAGTGGAGCGACGTTCTCTCCCCCGGTTAATGTCACCCGCGTTGCATCATCCCGGATCGCTCCGGCCTGGGTGGTGCCGCCGTCGCTCTTCATAGATGCCGAGGGCAACATCGTGATGGTTTACACCGTGTTCGATCAAACGCGGGGGGAGCAAGAGGTTCACTTCACACGGTCGTCGAACAACGGGCGTTCGTTCTCCACCCCATTTGTCATTTCGCGCTCCGGGGATGTAGGCGGCACAGCGCTCTTGCCAGTGGTGAAAGCAGTGGGTTCAACGATCTTCGCCCTCTGGCAGGAGACCAAGACCGGCGACGAAGAAATCTTTTTCACCGTCTCGACCGATGGAGGACAGACTTTCGCCGAACCGGCCAACCTGTCGTCGAGTGTCGGACAATCCGTCAGCCCGGCGATGACCGTTGATTCACGCGGTCGAGTGCTCGCATTCTGGCGAGACGATGTCGCCGGGGCCACGCAGATTTTTGTTGCTGCCGTGGAGGTGCCGTGAGGGTTTACGCCGGGATTGATATAGACCCGTCAGAGCGGTCAACGACCTCTCCCTTTCGCATCCCGGCCGAAAAATCGCTATTGGAGGATGGGAGTTCCCCTGACCACCGCCGAAGAAAGCGGGCACTCCCGTCCCGCTCGATCACGATCGCCCGGAGGCGATGAGGTTGACAAAGAGGCGAATGGCTCCGGGCACACCGGCCGGCAATTGACGGAAGAACGCATAGGCGGTGAAGAGATACGTCCCTCGCCCGTAGCGAGCACGCAACAACCCTCCCTGCAGTGGTCGTTCGCCCGGATCGCTCGATTCCAGAAGGGGCGTGAATCGTTCGTCCCAGCTCTCCATGAAATAGAGTCCCCGCTCTTGAATCCAGCCGTCAAAATCCCGCAGCGTAATCTCATTGGGCCAGCGAAAGAGAGGATCCCCGGCAGCGAGGATGCGCACTGGCGCTTGCTCGACGCTCACGCGTAGATTGCCGACACGAGCCGGATAGGGAGTGTAGTTCCCGGCATTGAAAGCCAATGCGTTCTGGTTGTACTGGACAAGTAGCGTGCCCCCGCGCTCGACATAATCGAGCAACCGGCGGTTATGCTCCCTGACATCCTGACGCACATCGTAGGCGCGAATTCCGACAATGATGGTGTCGAACCGCTGGAGATTACCTCGGGCGAGTTCCTCCGGGCTGATCAGCTCAACCGTGAGCCCGAGCTGACGCAGAACGTCGGGAATGTCATCCCCAGCGCCCATGATGTAACCGACGTTCAAATGACGCGGCAGTTTCAGCGCCACTACGCTCAGATGCTGGCTGGCCGGACGATAAAAGGGGAACCATCCGATATCGCGGCGACCGACGAGGGCAAAACCGTCGCTGTACTTTTTGCCCCGGTGCTCGACCGTGGCAGTGATCTTGTAAGTTCCTTCGGGGGGAGCATTCGGAACCACGCGGAAGATGACGGTCGCAACGTCGCCGGCGCGAGCGAAAGAGACCGACCGAGACGGGGGTTCGACGCGCCACCCCGTGGGAACGGTCAGCCAGACCGTCGCTTCAGTGGATTCGGGGAGAATGCTCCGCACGCTGACGGTGACATCTATGGGTGTCCGTTGACCTGCCACGAGGAGACGGGTGGGTGGATCGAGCGTCACCGAGAGCGGTGGGCTGACAAGCAATGGTCGGTACTCGTCACCGTAGAGGGGATCACTGTGTATCATCTCCACCGGTCCTCGCAGCTCGCCACGTAATCCTCCCACGCTATAAACGGCACGCGCCACGAGGGGATATGGTGGGAGCGGGAGCGTCACCCATCGGGGATCATCCAGAGTGTAAATTGTGTCCCTGTGCGGATCGCCTCGATGCCAGTAGGGACGCGTGTACGTGGCATCTGCCGGAACCGCCACGCGAAACTGAGACGTGAACCGTTCCATCGGACGAAGTGTCCGCGGTTCTGTCATCAGAGGCGTGACCGACCATCCCGATGGCGTCTCCAGACTCATGCTCTCCACGGTGACCGACAGTGGACTTCGATTGTGGAATGTCGCTGAGAGCGTGACCGTCTGACCGGGGGACACGAACGGGCCCGAGACCGAGGATCGAGCCATTGCCGAGGGCCTTTCAGCTCGCCCGTTAGCAGACTCCACCAGAGCTTCCAGAGTCACGCCGAGCGCCAGACGGGCAGCCTCATGGCATTGCTCTTGTTTGGTCCGTAGGTGAACGAGCAGATCCGCTTTGGCAATCGGTGAGAGCGGGGAATTCTGGATCCGTTGAATAAGCTCGGCTACTATGCTCGCTGCGGCCAGAAGAGGTGCCGCAATGAGAGAGGGATTCTCGGGCGTCAAACCCGTCGTCGCATCGAGGATTCTTCGATCCAGTTCGACGAGTGCCGGTCGCAGGAAGGGAACCTTCTTCTCCTCCTCGCCGAGACGCCAGGCCAATCCCGGCAGCGTTGTATCCAGGCCGTCGAAGAAGCTCAATTCCCCCCGTCCACCACGGTCCGGTGTCGTCACAAGCGATTCGACAAGTTGATAGGAAGAGATCCGCGTTCCCGCCCGTGGGATCATGCTCCCGGCTCCCTGCGACAGTTGATGACGCAATCCATCCAGAGCCAGTTCGGCGTATGAGGTGCCCAGAGCGGGATCATAGACAGCGGTTTCCAGTCGCAGCGTAGGGCTTTCTTCGACTCCGAGATTACCCCGATAGAGTTTCTTCGGCTGCCAGGGCAACAGGCCCTCGCGAGCGAGTTCGGGGAAGCGGGTGGGATCGCCAGCGGCGCGAAAGGCCTCCACGGCCAGCAGTCCGGCAGCCTGATGGTTTCCGTGACCGTCGCGGGGACTCCCCTGCCAGCGGGACACGATGACATCAGGGCGAAAGGCACGAATCACGCGAACCATATCGGCCAGGACCGTCTCCCGCCCCTGCCACTTCTGGAAGGTCTCGTCGGCGCTTTTGGAGAATCCGAAATCGGCCACCCGCGTGAACCGTTGCTCAACGCCATAGGAAGCGTCGGAAGTCATCAGTTCCAGGGTTCGCAAAAGACCGAGCGCGTCGAGCAGTTCGCTTCCGGTTCGATTCTGCCCGCCCTCGCCGCGGGTGAGCGTGAGCAGCATCGTCGTCGCCCCCAGCCCTCGCGCGACGAGCGTCAGCATGGCGCCGTCTTCATCGTCGGGATGAGCAGTGATGTGCAGCAGTCGCGCCGTCGTGCGCAGCTTGCGCAACATCTGCTGGAGTCCAGCGATGCCCTGATCGTGAGGAAGCCGCCGGTCACCGATAACAAAGGGTGGAATCAAAGGTGGCACTAACAAGAGCAGTAGAAAGACTCTCCAGAAGCGTGCTCGAATCATAACGAGATCCTCCCCTTGCAGGCAGAGAAAGCGCCCACTTTTCCCGTCAAGGCTCTCCGTCCTGACTGAATGAAAGACAGTGCGTAACACTCATGCGGCCGATTCTCAGGTCGCGGCGTCGGCACCGCGGAGGAGAATCCGTTTCACGACCGAAGCGGACTCTCCCCCGCCGGTGGTTCCGGCTGCACCTAGAAATTGAATCGGAAACCGAGTTGAAATTGCCGCGATTCCAGCGCATCGGTGCGCGGGAATCGAGCGGGAAGAGGAGCCACGAGGCTTCCGTCCGGATTCACCGCGACAGTCGAATTGATGCCGGTGATGTTAGGGTGATTGGTGATATTGGTGAACTCCGCGAAGACCTCGACGTTGGTTCTCTCGCTGAAGCGGAAGAAGCGCGAGTAACGAACATCCCAGTTGAAGGAGTTCGGCCCGTCCACCGTGTTGCGCCCGATGAAGAGCGGGCGATCGGTGGAGATGCGGTCGTTATTGAGATCACGATTGGCCACGATGTTGAAGGTATCGCCACTGTCGGCGCTCAAGATGAAGGCGAGCTGGTTATCGTTGAGCAAGGCGTTGAGGAAGCGATTCTCCAGCGTGAGCTTCGGCGCCAGCACACTGCTCGTGTAAAAGATGTGGCGACGATCCGAAAGAGCGTTGCCCCGGTCGCGCCGCCGGTTGGTCGGATCCGAAAGTTGAAGATTGGAATCGAGAACATTGACCTCCGGCGCATCATCAATGGCATGGGACCAGGTGTAAGAGATGGTGAACTGATACCCGCGCGAGAATCGCTTCACCAGTTGCGCGGTGAAGCCGTTGTAATTGGAATTGCCCACCGACTCGGCCAGAAAAACGTTGTCGAACTCGGGGAACAGTCGCGTTTGCGGCGACACCGTCGTATCGAAGACGGGACGACCGTCGGCCAGCGTGCGAATGGGATTAATCGGATTGATGTTCCGCTGAATGGGAATGCGGGTTCCTTTGGAGAAAACGTAGCTCAACGTCACGCCGAGATCTTCGGTGAGCGCCCGCTCGATCTGTACGTTGGCGTTCGTCGAATAGAGAGTGGCGAAGTCCTGAGCCACCGCGTTGATGCTCGCACGCGGCAGCGGGAATCCCGGCGGCAACGATTCCAGCGTCTGGGGGAATGAGGGAGCAAAGGGACTCGAGCTGGAGACCGAGACGGTGAGGAAGCGTGGATTGCCATTGTTGAGCAGCGCAAGTCGGTAAAAATCGAGCTTGGGGAAATCGTAATAGAGACCGGCGCTGGCCCGGATCACCGTCTTGCGATCGCGCCCCAGACCGTAGGAGAGGCCCAGGCGCGGCGCAAAATTGTTCTTGTCCACATTGAAGGTGCGCGAAAGCGCCAGCGGCGCACGCTCGTCGGGATTGGGTATATCGTAAAGCTCATAGCGCAGGCCGTAGAGGAGTTTGAGATTTTGCGTCACCCGCCAATCGTCCTGGACGAAGAAGGAGTAGAAAAACGCCCGCTCATCAATCTCCGGATCGCCGATGGATTGACGGAACGTGGTGTAGCTCTTTCGATTGGTCCCGTTGACCGCCGAGAGATAGGCATCAATCGTCGGGAAGGTGTATTCGGCAAAGAGCGGTTCGCGCCGGAAATCGTTGAAGGCCGTGAGAGAGAAACCGAACTTGATGGCGTGATTCCCCTCGACGAGCGTGAAGTTATCCACCACATCGAGAGCCGTCTGGCGGAATCGTTGTCCGGCATCGGTCGGTCCACCGAACTGGGCCACGCCGGAGATGGTGATCGCCGGACCGGAGACGGCATTCACCGGATTGGGCGTGCGGCGGAATCGCCGTTTGGCATACTGGAAGCGAAACTCGTTGATCGAGCCCGAGGAGAAGCTCGACGTCAGTTGAGCGGCCACGGCATCAGCAGCATCCATGAAATCGGTCGCCCGCGTGACCGACAGCAATCCGGCGGACAGGGCCCCGCCGATGTTATTGGGCGAGGCATTGCGAAAGAGGTTGTAGCGCGTCATCAGTCGGTTGGCTGCCGACAGGGTATAATCGGCGCGAACGATGAAGAAATTGACCCGTTGCTCGGCCGGGACGACGCCGATCTGTGAGGGCTTCAGGCCAATCCGTTCGGCGTTGGCCGGCGTGATGGTAATGGGACGGGGGAGATCACGCCGTGTGAACTCATATCCGGCGAAATAGTGGAACCGATCACGCTGTATCGGCCCACCCAAACGGGCCGTCACCGTATCGGCGGCGAAATCAGGCTTGGGCTGCGTGGGAGACAATAATGATGGTCGCGCCGAAAACGGCTTGCGACGGAAACGATAGCTCGCTTCTCCGTGCAGCTCATTGGTGCCCGAATCGGTGATGGCGTTATATACCGTCCCCGTCGTCGTCCCGAACTCGGGAGCAAATCCGTTATTGACGACCTGCACCTCTCGAACATAGACCTCGGAGATCGGCATCAGGCGAATCCCGGCGCGATCGGCCTGCGTGTTGGTGTTGCCGTCAAGCTGATAGTTGATCCGGTCAATGAATCCATTGACGTTGACCTTGCGAGGCACGCCGAATTCGGGGTTCGGGCGGGCGCTGACGGCCGGTTGCAGCAACATGTAGTTGTAAATGTTCCGCGACACCAGCGGCAGATTGCGCACTTCCGTCGCCGAGATGGTACTCCCCTGTTGAATCTTGCCGATATCGGCAATAGGAACGTCCGCCGTCACCGTGATGCTCTGTTCAATCTGGCCCGGTTCCAGCGTGAAATCCACCACTGCCGTCTGTCCCGCCGTGAGCGTCACGCCGGAGCGAACAGCCCGTTTGAACCCCTGAGCCTCGATGACCACTTCGTAGCGGCCCACCGGAAGGAGCGGAACGCGATAAAAGCCCCGCTCATTGGTGACAAAGGTGCGACTGTAGCCGGTATCGAGGTTGGTCACTCGCACGGTCGCACCGACGACCACAGCTCCCGCCGGATCGAGTACCACGCCCTCGATGACCCCATCGGTCGCCTGGGACTGGATCGCGAGACACAGAAGCAGCGCTGCGATTTTCATCGTATGCCCCTCCTTAGAATGGTCACAAATGAAGTACCACTTTAGCTCAGGCGAGCGAGGACGATCAAGCCTGATCGGTTCGGATCGGGAATTCCTCACCGAAGGAAACAGTGGAAATTTGGAATCGGATTCCCTAAAAATGTGCGTGTAAGATATGCACCGTAATCCCAGTTCGACCAGGAGGCCCAACGGGACTCAAAGTGCTTCATCTTTGATATGGGCGGGCAAGCTTCTAACGGGAATCCCGTAAGATGAATTGCCAATGAAGGGTCACCGCGAACACGGCTCGCCCCGCAAGTCATCCGAAGCCACCTCGGCCAATACCCGTATGCGCATGCTCCGAGCAACCAGCCAACATCTGAGTCACGCGCGGTGTGAGTTTTCCTCCAAACCTGCAGTTCCGACAATGTCGCCGCTGGCTGTTCGTCACCCTAGTCGTGGTGACGGACACAACCTCCGCTACCTCGCGGTCATACCGGTCTGCACGAGCCAGCAAAAAAAGGATGCGGTCCCGGTCAAGCACCGAGCTGCCATGAACTCATTGCAGAGCATCTCCTCACAATCGTTGTTACTCTTCCCTCGGGTTTGACATTAGGTGAGGGTGGGCTTTCGGGGCAAACGTCCCGTGAGGCTTCTGGTGTCGCACGCTTTTTGGCCAAGTCGTCCGAATCTAACGGTCCGGGTCCTGTGAGCGCCCGCATCTTGCGGGCAGAGGCACCCACGAAAGCATGTGCTCCCTGGGTGAACTCACCAGCAAGCTGCTTTACTTCCGGAGTCCTCATGTGTAGACCCGAACTGCTCCAGAGCGCGGACCGATTTGCCGGGTGCTCTGAAGGCTGAGGTTGCATCTTGTCGGCTGACTTCCAGGAATTCTCCCTCTTGGCGCAAAGGCATTTCGGGCCGACGTGTCACAGGGGGAATCACCCATCGTACTCCCCCTTGTTGTGGGGAGGGGTTCGGCTTCAGGCCTCGGCATACCTGAATATCGGCTTTTCGCTGATGAGGAATTCCCGCTTGACCTTTCTCGGTCGTGCTCAATAGAATGCGATTCTATCTTGGATCGGAAAGACGGGGACCCTCCTCCGGGCCAGGTTGGTGAGGGAGCGCTCCCTTGGAGAACGTCGTGGTCAAGCAGGTTGTCTCACGTGGAGACCAACATTAGTTCAGGCGATGACAGGCGGTGGGACTGAATGGGGTGGCAGCATGAGACAGGATCGTGAGAGTCAAGGCGGAGAGAGAAGGCGTGTGAAAAGACAATATGGAACCGCTGTTGCCCAACATGCACGTGCATTTGATGCCGCCTTCCTGCGCTTCGCGGCGTAGGCCGTTCAGGCCGACCGCAAGCGGTCAGTCTGAACGGAGTGGCGGGCGAGCCGCGCCGGTTCGACCCACCTTCGGTGGGTGAACCAGAGGTTGGAACCGATTGCCCCAGCGGGCCATGCCTCACTCCACCCCCGTTGGAATGATAGAGCAAGAGCGGATCGTGCAGCGTAAGCAGATACTTGGAGGAAGCGATGAACGACACGACGGACCAAGCGAACGCCGAAGCGTTTGCCGGAAGGATGATGGCAGTCCTTAATGACGCGGTCTTGAGCATGTTGGTGAGCATCGGGCATCAGACCGGCCTCTTCGACACCATGGCGGGAATGTCGGCCGCGAGCAGTGAACGCATTGCCCAAGCCGCTGGGCTTCAGGAGCGCTACGTGCGGGAATGGCTCGGGGGCATGGTCGTGGCACGGATCGTCTCGTATGACCCGGCGACCAGGACCTACGTGCTTCCTCCCGAACACGCCGCCTTCCTCACGCGATCGGCCGGCTCGAACAACCTCGCCTTCTTCACGCAGTACATTCGGCCTCTTTCTGCCGTTGAGGGGGATGTCATCCGTGCGTTCCGCGAGGGCGGCGGAGTTGGCTACGAGAAGTATCCCGACTTTCAACGGCTCCAGGCCGAGGAAAGCGCCAGGCTGTTCGACACGGCGCTGGTGGACGCGATCTTGCCCCTGGTCGAGGGGCTGGTGGATCGCCTCCATTCCGGCATTGACGTGCTCGATATTGGGACGGGGCAAGGGCATGCCGTCAATGTGATGGCACGAGCATTTCCCAACAGTCGTTTTGTGGGGGTGGATTTCTCGGTCGAAGGGATAGAGGCTGCGCGAGCCGAGGCAGCCACCTGGAAACTCACGAACGCGCGGTTCGAGCTTGCCGACATCGCCGGTGGGCTGCCCGGGGAATTCGATCTTGTGACGGCGTTCGACGTCGTTCACGACCTGGCCAAGCCTCAAGTCGTTCTGGCAAACGTCGCGCGCGCCTTGCGTCACGAAGGCGTTTTTCTGATGATGGACATGGCCGCCTCCAGCCGTTTGGAGGAGAACCTCGATCACCCGATGGGCCCGCTACTCTATGGGGCGTCGGTCATGCACTGCATGACAGTTTCATTGGCGCAGGATGGCGAAGGGCTGGGAACCATGTGGGGCGAACAGATGGCCGAGGACTATCTGAAGAACGCTGGATTCTCCAGCGTCGAGGTCCATCATTTGGAAGGTGATCCTATGCACGCCTTTTACGTCGCGCGGCATTAATCGTGACTGAGGGACCAACAATGCGTGCAGCAGATGGCGCTCTCAGGCTGCCGTTAGGCGTTAGCAAGCAACTGTTTCCCAGTCGCGCTAAAGTAGGGGCGAAGGTCGGAAGTAGGCTTGGTTAGTCTGTTAGTGTTCGTCTGATGCCTACTGTCAGCGATATAAAACCGTACCGCTTTTTCCTTTTATGCCCTCACCTCAACGGCATAATTCCTCTCGATGACCGTTCGGAGCCGCCACAGTAGCAATAGAACAGGAAAACAAAGGTGTCAGATTTTGCTTGGTTCCGTACGTTCACAATCCACCGGCTGTTTTCGCCTCCAAGAACTCCGGACCATTCTGTGCCCTGTGAGGAATATGAGCAAGAGTTCCCGGGAGCATAGCATGAGTATTTGGTGATCCAACGCTGGGCTCAACCCAAGGGGAAAGAGTAACTGAGGAAGAGCAGGCTATCGAGCTGGCCGAGGGAGTGGTTGATCACGGTGCCTTTGGCTTGGTTTCCACCGTTCATAGGAGATGGCGAAGGGCTCCACAGGCGCAGTCCTGACGAAGACATCGAAGTGGAGCATGTGATGGTGCGGATTCCGTCCCAGGAATCTCAACCTTCATTGCAACGGCGGATTCAACGTAGGGGCAGCGACGAACAAAACCATGAACATGAAGAGGAGTCTATGCAGAGTGTACGGCGCCGCTTGCAAAGATCACTAAAAAATCCGGAAGCCTGGTAACAGGCTTACGTTGCGTGAGGAGACTCGCCTGGAGCAATCTCTATAAATCCCGATTATTTTCCTTGTGCCTCTTGGCTAACGGCGGTTTTGCTATGGCCGAAATTGCCTTGTTTTCCGCCTGGAAAATACGCCTTCACCAGTTCGCCAAGGCAGGGGTGCACAAGCCAACACCGCCGACTAATCCGAACCATCATTATCTCTCAAATCGGTATCACCCTGGCTGGCATTGCGGCTGGTGCATTCGGCGGGGGACCCGCTGGGGTGAAAGAGCGATTCGTCGCGGCGAGATTCCCTTCTCTGCCCCGTATGGCGGAACCATCTGCGTCGGCATCCTGGTCGTCAGTAACGCCTGATACACACGTCTGACGCCTTCCCCTCCCGGCTCCTACACCGATTCAGGCGCTGCTCGGCTTTGCGCCTCCCAGAGGCGAACGAGAAGAGTAATCTGCCCCACATGATGCGCCGCGTGCTCGACCAGGTGATGCAGGATCACCGAGCGCCGAACCGGATGACGACGCCGGCCCACGGGCCGAAGTTCATCCAGCGCGCGCTCGTCCAGGACGCGAATTCTCGTGGCGATCTCTTCAAAGGCAGCCCCCACCTCGGCGAGAAGCTCCGGTTTCGCCCGATGAGTCGGGAGCCAATCCCGCTGCGCCATCTCCGCCAGAGCCTGAGGGTCATAGTCCGCTTCGAAGGCATACGTCCCCAATCGCCGGGACGCCCCGATGAGATGTTGAATCCGCGCCCCAATCGAAGGCATCGTCGAAGCCGGCTCCCACCAGAGCGCTTCCTCGGGCAGCTCGCGCAAAGCTGCCTCCAGCAAATACCGCGCCTGCTCTAACCCCTTGATGAGATCCCCCTGACGCGAGGGAACGGATGCATCATCCGGCATCAACCACGGTTCCATCATCGGCCTCCTTGAGTGTGCGTGAAAGCATCGGCCTCTCCCAACGGCTTTCAATCCTACTCTGCGATCTCGATGAGCACAACGTCTTCACGACGCCAGGGGGGAATGGGCGGAAGCGGCGGATCGAACCCGCGGCGTTTGGTGAAGACGCCGAAAAGGACGGGCACGCGATACGGGCGCGGCGGATACGGCGTATAGCCGTCCGTCAGCACGAACACGACATCCGGCATCGGCTGCAAGTTCAAAGCGGCTTCGATCCCCGCGACCATATTCGTCCCCCCGCCACCTGGCAGCTCCCGGCAGCGCGAGAGGAAATCCGATCGAGTGAAAACCTCGATGGGCTCATAAGGAACGGCATCGCAGGGGATGACGGTGATCGGCGTGCGCAAGCTCTCCAGGACGGCTCGCACCTCGGCCAGCGCTTGGCCCAGTTCCCGCTCGGAAATTGATCCCGAAGTATCCACCACGCAGGCGATCCGCGGTAAGAAATCCCCCCGCAAGGATGGAGGAAATATCGGCGCGTAGGCGAACGCCCGCCGATGCGGACGGTCGAAACTGTAGTCCACGCGCTGTCCGGTGCCTCTGACGATGGCCCCACGCATGCGGCGCTTGAACAATTGGCGCCAATCCACTTTGGGCGCCAGCTTCTCTTCCGCCCACCGAATCCATCCGGCCGGAATGTCCCCTCGATCTTTTTGCCGCACGATCTGTTCGGCGACCGATCGCCGAACCACTTCTTGCTCCACGGCCGAAAGCGCCGGCGCACGCGCATCGTCTTCGGCCAACTCCCACGGCCGTTTCTCCCCATGCACGCCGCTGCCATCATCAAATGCCGAGGGGAGTTTCCCTTCGGATTGTTTCGACTCCGGAGTCTGATCGCCAGAAGACGGGTGTTGCGTCACAAAGTTTTTCGAGGAGGATTGCTCCAGCCCCGAAGCTTGGTCATCAACCGCCCCCTCTTGCTCCCCCGCCCCGGAATCAAATGGCAGCCGGTTTCTCTCCTGCAATTGGTCGTAGTAGAACTTGGCCAGCTTGCCTTCTGGCAAGTTGAACCGAGAGGGAAGCAGAGGGGCAAAGCGCTTCGGGTGCATGAGCCCCGGCAATCGAGCATCGTTGATCTCCAGATCGCTCGCGATGTTCCACAACCTGGCCCGCGCCTCCTTCTCCCGCGCGCGCTCGGCATGCTCGCGCAGCCGATGCGTGATCTCATGGAACCATACAAACCCCAGTTCCGGCATGGCCTCTCCCCACTCGCCCTTTTCACGCACCAGTTCGGCCACCATGTGCGGATTGAAATAGACGCGCATCCCTTCATCTACGGCCGCCAGCGCCGGACAGGACTCCGTCAGCACCAATCGCGCGGCGTAGAGGGCCGGCGCCAGCCAGGGGATTTGCTCAGCCGCATAGGTCCGCGCCATGCGCACGATCCTTTCGATCTCTCCCCTATCCATAGCCCTCAGTCCTTGACGAGCGCCTCCACGAACTGGCGAAGTGGCGTCTCCTCGAAGACGCGATGCATGAGTCTTTGAAACTCCTCCAATCTCCCCGTCTCTTGCGCTTTCGCGACCGCTCGATGCAGGATTTGCCCGCGAGCGATATGCCTCATCGGGATAAAGATCGTATCCACGCGATTGCTCTCGCATACCTGGAGCGCCAGCTCGAGGAAGACCGCCGTCGCTGCGAAGAAATCTGCGCGCCGCTTGTTCGCGCGTCGAATCAAGGATGTTCCTAAAGCTGAAAAGAGCACATAAAGCTCATCATCGCGCAATCGCGTGACGTCCACTTTGATCTGCCCGTCCAGCAAGCTGTCCGGATCAGGCAGATGAAGGTTCCTCACGAATCCCATAAAGGCCACGGCTGGCCCCCGCCCCACACAGCCTTCCAGGAGATTGGCGAACACGATGGCCCCCTCTTTGCCCGGCTTCGGCGCCTTGCCCAAAAGATCACACGAGGCCATCAAGTGAATAGCGAACTCCCAGGTCCGCGGCGAAGCGAACGCGCGGTCTTCATCCGACGCCGATGAGCGCACGAGAGTGGGCCTACGCCGCAAGAACGCTTCCACGAGCAGTTTCCAGTGAAGGACGCACTCTTTATGCAAAGCGGGATCAATCGCTGGAAGATCAGGCCGGGGGAAGCCCTCGCGCAACGCCTCCAGATATTCTCTCTCTTCCCACTCCCATCGGATATGCAGGAACCGGTTGCGCAAGGGAGAGGACAACTCCCATCCGCCGCTGATCATATCGGGCGGATTCGCCGCCGCGACCACCCGCACGCCGGGGGGAGATCGCGAAACCCCACCTTCCGCTCCAGGATCACCCGCAACAGCGCCGCTTGAACCGACGGAGGCGCCGTCGTCAATTCATCGAGAAAGAGGATGCCTTGCTGCGCCTGGTCAAAAGCGAAGCTCCACTCCGGCGGCACAAACCGCATTCGCCCGTTCTCGTGCATCGGCATGCCGGAAAAATCGGTCGGATCGTGAATCGAAGCAATGAGCGTGACCACAGGAAATCCCTCGCGGGCCAGCCCCTCGACGAAACTGGATTTCCCTTCGCCTGGCGCCCCCCAGAGGAGCGCCGGAATGCCCCAGTGGCCTTTAGGCGAGGGCGTCTGAAGCGCGATGAGTAGCTCCTCAGCGCCTTTCGGCAAAGCCATGCCTCACCTCCTACTCAAGGAGAAAGTTGTCCCTGAGACTCACGATGCGCCGGCTTCCTTCGTCAGGCACATCCTTGAATTTCACGACAAGACACGGTGGACGTTCACGGTAGATCTTTTCGATCCTTCCCCTCCCATAGCGAGGATGAACGATCCATCTCCCGATCAGCGGCTCCAGAGCGGGCTCGCCGATCCGTTCAATGGCTTCGGCGACGGCCTCTCTCACCCGCGGATCCGAGCTGTTCAACGCCTTGATCAACGGCTTAACGGCTGCGGCCCCGATACTCGCTAAGGCTTCCACCGCCGCCTCCCGAATCATCCAATCCCTCAGCAGCTTGATCAACGGCTCAACAGCTCGCGCGTCCCTTATCCCCCCCAACGCCTCCACCGCCGCCCAGCGAACATCCGGATCCTCCAGCACCTCGATCAACGGCTCAACGGCTACTTCACCTAGCGCAATCACCCTCTCCCTCCCTCGAAGCCTCAGTAAAACTCTTACCGCCTCTTTGCTCTCCTTTCGACCATCTTTCACAACAGCAATCAATGGTTCAACGGCCGCTGCCCCTATCATCACTAACGCCTCCACCGCTGCCTTGCGAACCCTATCATCCCCCAGCGCCTCGATCAACGGCTTAACGGCTCGCGCATCCCCTATCCTCCCCAACGCCTCCGCCGCCGCCCTGCGAATATTAATCCCCAGCAGGTCGGGCACGCAGAACGATCGCTTCGAGCTGTAGCCAGGTTTTACAATGTCCCGACCCTTATACCCCAGCGCCTTGATCAACGGCTCAACGGCTCGCGCGTCCCCTATCCTCCCCAACGCCTCCACCGCCGCCCATCGAACCCTCCCATCCTCCAGCGCCGCGATCAACGGCTCAACGGCCGCCGCCCCCATCCCCACTAACGCCTCCGCCGCCGCCTGGCAAACATCCTGATCCTCATCCTTCAGCGCCTCAATCAACGGCTCACCAGCTCGCGCGTCCCCGATATCCCCTAACGCGCGGGCGATCTGACTCCGGATCTCCGGGATGAGGCTTTCCTTTTTCCCAAGCCAGCGACACAGGATGGGAACGGCTTGTGCGTCGGCGATCTGGGCCAGAGCGCGCACAGAGGCCACTTGCACGGCGAACTCCTCATCACCAGATGCGCGCATAAGTTCGGGCACAAGCGCTGCGAGCCTCTTCTCCCCGGTTACGACAGCCGCGGCCCATCGCACAGCAGGCGCTTCGAAAACGAGAGCGGCGCGCAACCCGGATTCATCTTCCGTGTACCCCCACTCCCTCAATAAAGCTTTGGCTCTCTCCCTTGCTCCTTCATGCGAGCGAGCGAAGAAAGCCCTCAGTTGGTCAGCCATCTTACGGGTGAAGACCTTAGGAGGATCAGCTCCCCTCACGTAAAGAACCTTCTGCACGAACCGTTTCACCTCGTCCAATGCCTGAGGACATGTGCTCGCGGCCAGACGGCGCGCGCTCTCGGGCAAAAGAAGGCAGGGAGAGGACATCTTGACCGCTCCCCACCGGGTGAGCGTCATCGAGACCGGGTGGCGCGATGAACCACAGGGAAGATTGAAGTTCAATTCAAGCGCATCCTCATGCGCCCACATGGATGGCTCCCTCCGACCTCCTGGCAAAGCGCCGAGAGCGGATTTGTTCGGCCTGCTCTTCGGTCAACGTATTTGAAGGCATGCTCACATCAAGACCGAGCCGCTGCGCCTCTTCGATCACACGACGCGGCTCAAGCTTCAGCTCCCGGGCCAGCTCATAAATGCGTATCTTCCTCGATGTCCCTGATCCGTCCGAACAGCCCCCAATTCCGGCAACGCCCTCCATCTTGATCTGGCCGATTCGTATCGCCGGGTTGCATTTCAACTGTTTGTCCTGTCAGTGTTGCTCACTCCACATTTTTGATTCCACGCTCTCGCCTCACCATGATCATCCTCTCCTTGATCAGCATGATCTTCCTGCTCCTGTTGCTGGTATAGGACTCCTCCTTTGAAATCCCCAGGAGTGCACGGCCCCGGCCTGGTCGGTGGAGCTGAAGGCCAGGCCCGCAGGAAGCAAACGCTCCCAGATTTTCTGCGTTCGTGGCGAACGTCCAGCTCGTGAGTGATTCCTGTCATCCGAACCTATCTCCCTCAACTCACCTATGAACTCATCCCGACCGCGTTTATAAAAAACCCGCAACCGCTTTGCAACCCCCGCCAAGTTCGAGAGCCCCACACATTCGCAGTGCGGGCGGCCTCGAGCGTTGGGCGATACCCTCGGCCGGGATGGCGCGCCACAGCCCTCCTCTTAGCCAGAGCACGCCGAGCCTAGCGCGCCCGCGGGATGGGCCACACGGCTATCCCATCGGGCCCGCGGTGCGCGAAGACACCCGTGTCAATCTTCCCCTGTCCCGGATAGACATCAGCGAGAGGAACGGCCCTCCACCTCGTCTCGGCACTCGCTACAAGGTAGCGCACCCTGCGGCTTCCGCGGTTGATCGTGGCGGCGACTGCCGCGCCTCCGTCTGGGGCGAGGAACGGATACCCCATCGGCTCGGGACTCGAGGCCATCTCTCGGCGCACCCCCTCGTGGAAGTAGCGGAAAACGTAGCGACCGTTCTCAAGGGCCGTATAGACGACGGTACCCGGCACCGCGGCGAGGCCGCCGAACGCGTCAGCGCGGTCGAACTCTTCCCTCAGGATCCGCCCCGCCTCGAACGAGACCGAAAGCAACGCTTCTCCGCCCTCGGGAAGGCCGACCGTGACGAAGCCGGCATCAGGTCCAGTTAAGTAGTGGCTACGGATTTGCCCCACGGCTGCAGCTAGCCCGGTGAGAGACAACCCGCCGCGTATCCCAACGCAGGTCATATCCCGTCCCTCCCGGTCGTTGGACCGCGCCTCAGCGCGACTGCGTTGCGATTGAGGCGTCGGGCGGATAAAGGTCCATGTACGCTCGCCGTGGACAGCCCCTTCTGCGTCCAGCGCCCAAGCCGTGAACCAGAAACCCTGGTGATAGCTGGCAACCCCCGAAGCACGGAGACCGATGTCGCGCAACTGGCTCCCCGGCTCGGGCAGGACGTGCCGCGCCTCCACGTCAACGATGACCATCTTGGACCCGAGGTCCCCGAGCACAAGCGCAAGCTGAGCGCAAGGCGAGAACGCGATCTGGAATACTTGGTCAAACGGCAGAGGCACGAAATCAACCTTCGCCACTCGACCGTCCCTCTCCAGGTGCACGACAATCAGACGCGGCCGGGCAGGAGTTCCGTTCAGATCCGTACCGAGCAGGAGCCGGCCTCCCCTTGCAACGGCTGCGAATTCAAACGTCTCTATATTGACTCCAGCGCGCACGAGCGCCTCGTTGCCGACGAACACGGGCCTCTCGATCGCCTCCGCCTCGGCGCAATCCTCGTTCCACAGTCGCAGAAAATCGCGCAACTCATGTATCCAAGGGAAGCACGTACCGGCCCCAGGCCCCGCGGGAGCGTCCTCCCTGCCGGCGTTCGGAAGCCGATTGGCGATCGCATAGCTCGGCCACCAGTCCCACGCCTTTCCTTCGCGGCCATCAACGCGGCCGAAGCGAGCGACCAAACCGCTCCTCGGAATCTCTATCCAACTGACGCCCACCTGGGCCAGTGGCAGCACTTCGCCCGGCTCCGCTACAGCGTTGCCGTTGCAATCGGACCACGCATAAAGACCGGCTCGCTCATCACCTGTTACAACCCCGTCTGCATTGCGATCGAAGCGGGCAAGATGCTCGAAGCCTGTACGCCACCCGCCGACGGTGCCCACGAGATCTCGGCCGCTGCGCGGCTCGGGCGACGCCGTCACAATCGCATCGCACCGCGCCGGGGTCCGCGGGAACCACTCGGTGATGTCCTCGAATCCGTCGCCATCTATGTCGAACACTGCAAATGGCCCGCGCGCCGTTCCAGGGTGCGGTTGGTACTCACCTCTGGAAGCCCGTATCCTGCCATCGCCGTCCAGGTCGAGCACGACAGGGCTGACCACACCGAATGAGTTAAGCTCGTAGACGTCGCCTCCGCTCCTCGCGTAGACGGGCGAGAAGGAGCGAAAAGCCCCCAAGCGGCCAGGCCATACGGCCTGCGACTGCAGGGCGCCTTCGCTGCCGCTCGCGATGAAGGCCGCCGCGAGAGCTTCGCCGCCCTCCCGAACAGCGGCCCGTTGCCCAAGAAATGCCCCATTCGCCAGGAGCGCGACGAACAACTCGTCACCAGGCGGAAAGACGCCGGCCACCTCAAGCGCAAAGTCCGCCAGATCGTGCACGACAGGATCGTCACTGCTGATAAGAAACGCTCCGAGTAGCGACGAAATGGAGCGGATCGGGCGTTCGCCGAAGGACAGCGGAGCACTCACCAGTGGGACGCCCTCGCCATACGCATCGAGGTTGATCGTGTTCCTCTGGGGCATGGCCGGCCCCGAGGAAATGAGCGTGGCAATGACCGCAAGAGCAACTACACTACGTGCCAGCTTTCGCGTCATCTATACCCCCTTTCTACTGAGCGGCTCTACCCCGTCAGGAGCGGCCGCTACTATGGATCTTTAGGAGTTCCTCAGTTGCCTGCGAACTCCTTGGTCAGCAGGACAATAGCCCACAAAGACCCGTTGGTCAAGAGAAGGCGTTGGCCGAAGAATCCCCCAATGGCAAACACGAGAACAAAAGATAGAACCGCATGCCTGATCATAGCTGCCTCCCACCATGCATGCTATTCTTCGCTTGGATCCACAAGGAGTTTTCGTATCCCGCAATCCGCTGGGATATCGCCACGCCGCGAAACGATAAAATCACCTCTCCGAGCCGACGGGCCATGGACATCTATCAGGACCTACTGCTACACCACTCGAATTCGATGCTCCCCCACCAGGCTGCGGTGTTGCCCGCTGACACCGTAAAGCATCACTCGATAGCTTCCCGCGTGGAGCGATTCTGCCGGGTGCCGGGCCACCAATGCTCCATACCGATCCTTCTTCAACCCCTCTACAGTCTGAATGGTCCGATGATTGCTGGAGTGCAACTCCAGGCGGAAGTTCTCCGATCGAGCGCCAGGATCCACTTCGATCCAAAGGATGATGCTTCTTGCGCCAGTCGGGACGACGAGAGTATTCACGCTACTTTCGCCCGCTCTGGTGGCCTCAAGCATCATCAACGGGACGTTGGCCTCTACACCAGTCAGTCGAGCAAGCTCGTTCTGCAACTGCTGCCGCAACTCGCGTTCGTAACGCAATTGCCCAACCGATAGGGTCAGAGATTGTCGCTCTTGCTCAAGTTGCCGACGGGTTTGCTCCTGCCTCGTTAACTCTTCACGCATTAGAGGCATTCGATACAGAAGCAACCTGACAACGACACCTGCGAGCACAACGGCTACCGATGCCGTTACCGTTAGATGAGGCTTCACCCAGCCTGGTCGGACAAGCAGACTACTCCGGCAGGTTGAAGGGCAGTTTGAGGGTCCAGCCATCCCTGCCCTGCCGCGCACCGCACGCCGGCAATGAATCGTTCGGTCGCCTGCAGGGCCTCCAGGCACTCGTCGCACTCGAAAAAGTGCTCCTGAAATGCTCGCCGCTCCTCCGGGCCCAATTCGCCCCGGAGGTACGGCTCGATTACGTCGTGTCGTTCGATTTCTTGACGAGTCATGTTGAATCCCAAAACGTGAAGCGTGAAACATGAATTGCAACCCGCGGACCGCACATGCGGTTGCATCCTTCACGTTTTGCGTTTCACATTGTAAGTGGTCCCTCGCTTCATTTTGTATCAACTTTCTTTGTCAATCGCCGATACACATCACGAAAATGGCGAAGCGCGCTCGATTTGACAGCCGTAACCGCTCGACTTTGATGCCGAGACGGGTGGCGATTTGCTCCTTTGACAGCTCTTCGTAGTAGTACAACCGCAAGAACTCCCGTTCTTTTGGCTTCAATCGCCTGATGGTCTTTTCGATACCCTGCTTTACGTGTGCATCAACAACCGCAGGCGTCGGAGGATGGCGTTGAATATATTCCGGGGCGACCTCCTGCTCTCGTTGATTACGCTAAACCATCTCTTGAACGACATGATAGGCCGTTGTCAAAAGGAATGACGCCAGGGCCTCCGGCGAATGCAACTGGCCCTGCCGGATGGCCCGGATCACTCGCAGGAACGTCTCAGCGCGAGCTTCTTCAGCATCGTGAGGCGAGCCCAGTTCTCCGGGCGCCAGGTAATACACCTGCACGGAGTACTTTTCGTACAATAACGGCAAGGCTTACGTTTTCGCCACGCTGGATCCTCGCCCCGAGTTCCGCATCCGGGACCGCCAACGCCTCCCTTTGCATTGGTTAAGCATATTCTCCTCAGATTCTCACCGCGTCCCTATTATCTTTGTCCCGAGAGCACAGTAACAAGCTTCCCTACAGTAACAGGAAAAAAGATGAACCGACCCCCAATTTCTTGATACAAATGAGCCCTCCCATCCACTTATTTATGTGGGATGGCAATTCTCGCCCATACTGGGAAGACCAGCAAGATGTCACACATCGAATTAAACTCAAATGGGAAGGCTGGGGACCCCGCCACCCGACCGAAGGGGGGAGAATGAGAGCCGAACTAAATCGAACCCGCGTCTTCTCTAAGGGAGCAAAGGACTTCGCCTCCGGACAATCCCGGCTGAAACTGATCAGGCAAGAGACCTCTGGCAGGCACGCCGTCATGCGGGAATCGTCGTCGCATCCGCTCCTCCAGTTGACGGTTTTCACGGAGCCATGAAGATCGAGCATAACCTGATCAGCCGGTCTTCCTTAAGAGGCACCTTCGTCTTTGGCAGCGGCAATGCAACGGAGATCCGAGTTGAACAGGAAAATCACCAGTCAACCCCTTCTGAGGAACTTAGGCGTGACCATCATCAACGCGCGGGCATCGGTTGAAGGAAACAAGGCGAGCAGCACGTCTTCCTCCGCCATCCAGATGGCGTCGTGCCCAGGGAGCATGCAGACCAACAGGCACACCGACAACTGTGTTGGAATCAACTTGATCGCATCGCCAAACGTCGTCCTGGAACATAACACGGTCCAGGCTACCATTGTCTCCACTAGGACGATCAACGCGACTTTCTCTCCTGTGGACCACGTATGCGTCTTTCTGTCCGACAGCGTTCAAATACGAAGCCACACCCTGGCGGGAAGCAACTCAGACACATCGTTTCTCGAAACCGCCAAGGTCCTTGTGAAGCCAGACATCGTCCGCAATACAGTCACGGCTTCCAACCCGGCAGCTGGCAACGCATGTGCGAATGACTCCACAAACGATCAGATCCCCAGAAATAACACTGGGAAATGTGTCGTTCGGAGTAAGAGACGCAGATGGCCTCAACGGGAGCATTCACGCACCAAACCATTGGTGGGAGGCAAGCGACAGGTCTTCGTGCATGGGTTCAGGTTGCGGAGATGCTATGAGGACCAGCATGTGGTCCGTCCCATCCCCTGCCCCAGGGCTGCCACTCAGGGGGAGTAAGCGGAAAGATGAGAGTGAGAACGGTGACATGCTTCAGTAAGTCGGTTGCTTTATTCAGTGCCGCGTTGATGCCTGGCATCACCACATCACAGATTTCATCGGCGGATGGGAGAGTCAGGGCGGATCACTCCGCGGAGACATTCCCTTTGACGCGCCGCTCATTTGCGTCCGTCATCCGGCGACCCAATGCCAATCCCCGGGTCATCCTTCTTCAAGGCATTCAACCGAGTCGCCCTGCGATCTCCGCGTGGCCGACCGCCGCGGTGAAGGATCAGCTAGCCGTACCATTGGGTCGAGCATCGGCTGATTTTGACGAAGACAGCGTTCCGGATTTGGAGGTTAATTACGTTTGTTCATGCAGGAGGCTCCTGACTCTGCATTCTGGGAAGAATCACGTCGTCCAGTCTTCGAGGAGCGGGGAGGAAATCCCCCTTTCCCCCTTCCCTCCCCGCTCGTTTCTTCGCGGAGATACGCCTCTTGGAAGGTGAACTGCCCGAGGGGTTTCAGGGGAAGCACCGCCTATGAGTCAAGGCGAGAGCCAAATACAAAATGAGGAGGTCACTATGAATAGAACCATTCGTGAGGTCTTCGCGTTCAAGCTTGCCGCCATCGGGGTCCTCGCTGCCGGTGTGGTGTGGGCTGGATGGCGCGCTAATTTCTCAGGGGCTACCGTCCAACCAGCTCGCTTCGCCGGGCCCACCTCATCACAGTCGCTCGCCCTCACGGCTGATGATTTGCTGCTCGTTGTTGCTAATCTGGACAACGATAGCGTGACGTTTTTCGATGTCGGTGGTGACGAGAACCGGCGACTGGCTGAGGTATGAGTCGGACAGGAGCCGAACGGCGTCGCCATTTTGCCCGACGGCTCGCGAGTCTATGTCGCCAATACGGTCAGCAGCACGGTCTCAGTGATCTCGATCAGCCGACTTGAGCCACAAGTCGGACGGGTGATCGCGACCATCAATGTCGGCACTGAGCCCTACGGGCTGGCCCTGACACCCAACGGGCGAAAGCTCTATGTGACCAATGCCCGATCCAATAGCGTGTCAGTCATTGACACTTCGCTCAATACCGTCATCAGGACGATTCAAAACGTGGGAACGGAACCACGTGGGATCGCCATCACGAACGACGGGGACGGAGATGACAACGATGAGACGGTCTATGTGACGCAGTTTCTGGCTCTACCGGTCTTCAACAAACTCGACGGCGAAGACGACAGCAAAGCTGGACTGGTGACGGTCGTGTCAACGGCCACCGACTCGATTCAAGCCAGCGTCCGCCTCAATCCGCTGGCGGACACGGGATTCAAGGCCGCCGGTGATGCCATTGCTCGAATTGCGCCCCCGGCTAACCCTCAACCGTCCGATTTTATCTTCACAACGGGCGCTTACCCGAATCAATTGAACAACATTGGCATTCGCGGCAACTTTGCCTTCGTTCCCAACACGGGCGCATCGCCCAACGGCCCTGTGCGCTTCAACGTCAATACGCAAAGCTTGCTGCATGTGATTGATCGTACGACGAACCAGGATACCGGACGCACGATCAATATGCATCTGGCTGTCGCCCGGCAATCCAATCCCAGCAAGCGTTTCATCACCGTGCCCTGGGCCATCGCCTTCAAAAACAGATCGGATGAGGGCTATGTCGTCAGCGCCGCGAGCAATATCGTCGTGAAGATTCTCGTTGACCCGGTGACAGGCGCTCCGACCGTGCAACTCGATCCGCTCGATCAGTCGCGTGTTCTGCAGATCCCTGTGGGGAAGAATCCGCGTGGAATCATCGTCAACTCGAGTGATACGCGCGCTTATGTGATGAACTATGTCTCTCGTGATGTGACGGTGATTGATCTGACGCGAGTACCGGAGCAGGTCATCGCCACGATGCGCTCGGCGAGCTTGCCCACGCCGGGGACACTCGAGGACGTCATCCACATCGGCAAGGAACTGTATAACACCTCGATTGGGGAGTTCGATGCCCCAGCTCCGGGACTTCCTCCCATTGCCGGGCGCATGTCAGACAGCGGCTGGGGCTCGTGTTCGTCCTGCCACCCGTTTGGCCTTTCGGATAACGTCGTCTGGATTTTCGTCTCCGGACCGAGACGGACGATTTCCCAACATACGGATTTCGATCTGACCGATCCGCAGCGCAGGACTCAACGGGCGCTGAACTGGTCGGCCATCTTCGATGAGGAAGAGGATTTCGAGCTGAATATTCGAAACGTGTCGGGCGGACTCGGCCTGCTCGTCGCAGCTGACGGCATCACGCCGGATAATCCTGTGGTCGGCCTGACGCCGACGGCCAACGCGAACCGTCGCCAGTTGAAGGTGCGAGGCGTCAATGCCTGGGATGCGATCAAGGCGTTTATCAAGTTCGGCAGCCGCGCACCGATCTCACCGATCCCCAAGAACGATCCTGACGTGATTGCTGGAGAGGCCATATTCCGACAGGGGAACTGTCAATTATGTCACGGCGGGCCACAATGGACGAGCGCGCGAGTTCGCTTCACTCCGCCGCCGGACAGCGCCCTGGTCAGCAACGGGCAGTTGATCAGCGAACTGAAAAAGGTAGGCACGTTCGATCCGAACGTGAGGAACGAAGTCCGCCAGAACGCCGCCGCGCCGCTTGGGGCTGACGGATTCGCCCCGCCGTCGCTTCTGTCCATTTTTGCGTTTCCACGGACGTTTCTCCATAACGGCGGCGTAGATTCACTCGAGCGCGTGCTGGAAAACGTGGAACATCGCAGCGCTGGCACCGGTGGGATTGATCTCCTGGATGATCCTGATGCCCGACGACGCCTCGTCAGGTTCTTGCTCTCGATTGATTCGCGCACGCCGCCGATCAATCCCTGAGTCAACCCCATTGAGTGATGGTGAGTTAATGGGACCGGCGGTGAAATGAAGCGAGAAAACTCATACCGTTCATCGTCTGGAGAAACGTCGCCGGCGACCCGATTCCCGCGAGCTAAGGCTTCGTTGTGAGCTTCGAACTTTGAGGACACGGGCGATCTGGCAGGCTCGAACCTCGCTTTTTGAGGAACCGAGCCTGCTACCAGAGGGTGCCGCTTCGTGAGAAAATTGGGACGCAAGCTTCCCACTCCAGAGAAGGTACCCGGGAAACTCAGGTGTGCACCCGTTTCTTTTTGAAGGATACCGTTGACAAAGATCGAACAGGAAGTACTATAGAAGGGACAACTCCAAGTGACGTAGGGAGGCGATGAGTATGGCAAAGCGAATCTCACTTCTCACGCTCCTGCTGCTGATCGGAAGCTCATGGGCATCCCGAAGCGGGAATTCCCTTGCGATAACACCTGCAGATACGAGCGCTCTGCTCAACTCGGCAATTTGTGGGGCAGCGGCAACGGCTCCTCAAGAACAGCGAGTGACGTTGGACCCGAACTCGAGTTTGGAGGTCACGTGTTCGACCTCTCTGACGGTGCGGACGTCGCGGGATCGAAAGCGGGTAACCCTTACTTGCGCGCCGGCGCAGGGTTCTTCCGGTCCGAGCCCAGGACAACTCTGCCCGGCCAGTGTGCATGATCCCGACCGATGGCATCCTCCCGTAGGCCCTGGCGGGTGTTACTACGGGCATGAACATGGGGATCCTCCTCCCGGATGGGTCGTGTCCTCGCGATGGCAGCCTATGTTCGGGCATGTAGGAAATACTCCTGGAGAGAACGTCTACAAGCACACGAGTTTCAAAGGATTCCTCCTTCGGAAAGGGGGCGTAGAGGTTTATCTCATCATTCACCTGGATACGAACCCTAACGGCCACACTTCCCGCTTCCATTCTTATCAGGTGTGGGCGCGCGATCGGGCGGGCAACGTGAGTTACTGGAACCAGTGGGCGGACTTCGGCGAGGGGGACAATACAGGCCCCAACGTGATTCCCGTTGCCGCGTGCGGAGGGGATGATTCCATTCGCCCCGTCATGATGGTGAACTTCCCCCAGTGCCCGCTGAACTTCGAGACATGGTACAGCCGTGCCGGAGCAGCAGAGTGGGCATGGGACCTCGGATTTAACGTCAAGCCGCAGTATTATCACGGTCCTCGTGTGGGCGAAAGCAGCAATCCCGATTTGCAGGCGATGAACACCTGGCTCCCCACAGGGCTTTTGAACGACGAACGCCGCGCCGAGATCGCCTGGTATGATTTCCGTCCGCATCCCACAGGAACCTTCTACGCTACCCAGTTCGGGGAGATCGTCTCTGGGCCGACAGACCCCCGCTGCGGAACGACGCGCACAATTGGCGGTCGAAGCTATACTGTCCTGTGTTTGCAGCAGCATATCGCTCCAACGATGAGGAGCTTTGCTTTTCCCGGCAACAGCGTTCAACGGACCTATGACGTGACGGGCGTGGTCCTGCCCAATTGAATCCTTATCTTGGGAAATTGTCACAGCGAGTACGTGCTTGGGACAGATGCCCCGTGGCGTCTGTTCCCGTATGTGCCCTGGCGTTTATGCGGTGTTTCGTCTTTGGCGCTCGAAGGGCACAGGGTTATCTATGCGCACCTGTGAAGGGAAGCCGTTTTCACTCCTCGAAGAGTTACTAACCCGCAGGACGTCAGCTCGCATAACACAGCACGAGCGAGATAACCGGGAGCTTCCTGTAGTACCCCTCCGATCGGGGCGGCTTCACCCGGCCCATCGCCTTGTGATATAGTTGCCGCGTGAGTGAGGTGGTCGGTCACGTTCGGGATACCGGGCGGCGGGAAACGGTGGAGAAACCGAGCGCACTGATGCGAAAGGAGCCGGGGTGGAGGAAACGGTAGACTCGAGGGACTTAAAATCCCTTGCCGGAAACGGCGTACGGGTTCAAATCCCGTCCCCGGCACCATCTCCAAATATGCGAGAATCCGAGCAACACAAGGCGTCCGGACGTGATGTCACCCCACCCTCCGCGCAACAGTCGCCCCCGGTGAGATCACTGACGCAGAAGAACCGACGATTGGGACAGAGTTTCCGCAATGCCGGTCGAGGGATCATACTGGCCCTGCGTACAGAACGAAACATAAGGATCCAAACTGTCTGTGCTACTACTGCTTCGCTCGTGGGATTGTGGCTCGATCTCTCACCGGTTGAGCTAGCGCTTATTTTCGTTGCCATCGGACTCGTCCTGGCTGCCGAGATGATCAATTCAGCGATAGAACGGCTCAGCGACGTCGTCACGGGCGGAGAGTTCGATCCGCGAATTCGTCAGGTCAAGGATATTGCTGCCGGTGGCGTTCTCGTAGCGGCGGTCACATCTGCTCTCATCGGGATCGCGATATACCTTCCGGCACTCATCCGCAAATTCGCTCACTGAAGGGGGAAAGCGGAAATCGTCCTGGGGACGTCGCACTGGCAGAAGGCGCGGAATTCGCAATGAAGATGTAATGGGCCATCCTCCTGAGGGTCGTGGGTGTCACCCATAGAACGATGCCTCAGGGACGGGCATCGCGCAGCGTTCTTTCCTGAAGGGAGCGACGGTAAACGGCCACGTTGTCCGCGTGTTCTTCCGGGGTTGTGGCGAACCGATGTGAACCATCTTTCCGGGAGCCGTCCACGACAAAGTAGAGGTAATCGGTGTCAGCAGGATAGAGAGCGGCATGCAGGGAAGCCAGTCCCGGCGACGCAATCGGCCCTGGTGGAGGACCGGGAAAGAGGTAGGTATTGTAGGGAGAGGACCTCATGAGATCCGATTTTGTAATCGTTTGCCGTCGGATCCCCGCCAGCCGAGCGGCATAGAGCACCGTGGGATCGCATTCCAGTTTCATCCCCCGAACCAGGCGATTGTGAAAGACCGAGGAGATGAGAGGACGTTCGGAAGCGATCTTGGCTTCTTTTTCAATCATTGAGGCGAGGGTGACGACCTGACGGAGCGTCATCTTCAACTCCCTGGCCCGCTCGAGATATTCAGGCCGAAGCACCTGGCGAAATCGGCGAACCATCTTTTCGATGAGCTGCTCGGCCGTGGTCGTTTCGTCGTACTCGTAGGTGTCGGGGAAGAGGTAGCCTTCGAGGGAATCAGCCTGGGGATCGAGGTCCGCGATGAGGCGCTTGTCGTTGACCAGGGCGTAGGCTTTCCCGGCATCCTTCAGAGGAAGCCGGGCAATGATATCGGCGACGTCAAACCGCGTGAGACCTTCGGGGAACGTGACCTTTTCCCTGTAGACATCGCCAGCGACCAGTTTGCGGATCACCTCGAGGGGGGTGATCGGAGACGGGAAGCGATAGGCACCGGCCTTGAGCTGAGCCCCACGCCCCGTGACCAGGAGATAGGCTCGCACGAGCAACGGAGAAGAAATGATTTGCTCCTCGCTCAGGCGAGCGATGATTTCTGTCGCCGTGCTGCCCGGCGGGATCACGATGGTTGTATTCTGCTTGGAGTGGACTCGCGGAGAAGTGAGCAGGTGGTATCCGATGGCCGCTCCACCCAGCACACTCAGAACAGGCACCAGAATGAGGATCCAGGGCCAGGGCGAACGTTTCCTGGGAAGACGTCGGCGTCGCGGCTTTTGTGGAAGAGGCAATCTTGTGCGCCCTGCTGTCATGCTGCCTTATCCCGCGCGGTCACCGGGCTGAGCAAATCCGCGGAGGTTAGCTTTCAGGTTCTACCGAACTGACCGACGGCCGGCGCTCTTGCAGGTAATCTTCGAGGATCAAACAGGCGGCGATTTGATTGACGCGGTCTTTCCGGGGACGTTCCCCGCGAGCGATGAGATACTCCCGAGCCGCGTGAGTGGTCAATCGCTCGTCCCATTCGATGACCGGTTTGCCCAGCATCTGGCGAATCCTCTCGGCCAGACGGCGGGCGCGCGCCGCCGCCGGCCCTTCCGTTCCACTCATATTCAAGGGCAAGCCGACGACAACAGCATCAACATTCATCCGCCTGGCGAGGTCGCAAATCCTTCGGGCATCCTGGCCGAGCCCTCCGGCACACAAAATCGGCAGCGGCGTGATCGTCATTTCCATCTCATCGCACACCGCCAACCCGATGATCTTGGTCCCGCTGTCAACGGCCAGAATTCTCATGCGTGGGTGAGTATAGGAATCCCCCTCGAGACCGTCAAGAGTCACCGGGTTCAACCCGAACGGATAAGATGACTCGCGGCGGTGAGGCGGCGAATCTGGCTCAGCGGGAGGACGCGTTCAAGAGCCAGTCGAGCAAATCGCTCAGCTTGCCGGTCGCCAGCGCGATGGAGGTATCGGCAGCCCCATAGTAGAGGCGCACCTCATCGGTTGCCGGATCGTAGATTGCGCCGCAGGGAAAGACGACGTCGCTCACATCGCCGACGCGCTCGTAGGGAGCATCGGGCCCGAAAATCCATTCATCCCCCCGACGAATGACACGGCAGGGATTCTCCAGATCGAGCAGAGCCAGGCCGAGACGATAGAGACAGCCCGCCGGGGTGATCCGCACACCATGATAAATGATGAGCCAGCCTTCGGGAGTTTCAATCGGTGGGGGCGAGAGGCCAATCTTGTTGGCATCCCACCATGCCCCCTGACGAGCCTCCAGCACCACACAGTGATCGCCCCAGTGCTTAAGGTCGGGGGAGAACGACAGCCAGATATTCGCCCGCGTCACCGGATAGAAGGAGATGGGCCGGTGAAGTAATGCCCACCGTCCCCGGAATCGCCGGGGAAAGAGCGCCGCATCTTTATCCTCCGGCGGCATAACCGCCCCTTTGCGTTCAAAAGTGCGGAAGTCACGGGTCAATGCCAGGGACACCAGGGGCCCGCTCGTCGAGTAGGACGTATAGGTGATGGCGTACCGATCCAGCTCTTCGATCCAGGTAATGCGCGGGTCCTCGATCCCCCAGACTTCCTCGGGATAGTTCTGTGGATCGGGCAAGAGCGTCGGTTGCGGGTCAATCTGCCAGTGGGTTACCCCATTGGCGCTCCGAGCGGCCGTCAGATGGGAGATTCCCCGCCGGTCTTCGACCCTCACCAGCAGTAACGTTTCCCCCGTTGGTAGCCGCGTGGCCCCCGCATTGAAGACACTGTTGGCCGGATAAGGCCAGTCGGCAGTCGTGAGAATAGGATTGCCTTCGTAGCGTCGAAAGAGTTCGCGAAAGTGATTCTTTGCCACCGCCAATCCTCCTCTTGTTCAGCAAGACGTTGGATTATCATCGCTCGATCTCCGGTTGAGGACACTTCTTGAGATAGGTCAGGATATCACCCATGTCTGCCAGCGCCACCCCAACGACTGAGTCAGCAGCACCGTAGTAAAGATGAAGCATGCGGGTCTTTCGGTTGACTACAGCCCCGGTAGGGAAGACGACGCCCGGCACATTGCCCGTCCACTCATAGGGGTGTGTGGGGGCTAACACCCACTCCCGGCAGCGATGCATCACCCGCCAGGGCTCATCGAGATCAAGCAGAGCCATGCCAACGCGATAGAGACTCCCCGATGTCGTCATCCGCACTCCGTGGTAGATCAGGAGCCAGCCCTCCGGCGTCTCGATCGGTGGAGGCCCCAGCCCCACCCGGTGACAATCCCACCAGCCCGGGCGAACCGGAACCAGAATGCGATGCTCCCCCCAGAACCTCAAATCGGGCGAGGTCGCAATCCAAATGTGAGCTTCCCCGCGAATGATCGGGCGGTGAATGAGGACATACCGCCCCTTGATGCAGCGGGGCAGAAGTGAGGCATCCTTATCCTCCGGCGGAAGCAAAGGCCCTAATCGCGTGAAGTGACGAAAATCGGTCGTCAGAGCCAGCGACACCACCGGTCCGCCCCGGGAAAAGGAGACGTATGTCACGGCATACTGCTGACAGTCCTCCAGCCAGACGATGCGAGGATCCTCGATCCCCCAGCGTTCTTCGGCGTGCTGAGGATCAGGCGTGAGCGTGGGCGTGGGGGAGATTCTCCATCGAGTGAGTCCATCGCGGCTGCGGGCGAGCGTCAGGTGAGAGAATCCCTGAAGATCTTCCACCCGGACCAGGAGCACCGTCTCGCCCGCTTTCTCAACAGCACCGGGATTGAAAACGGCGTTGACCGGATAGGGCCAGTCCGCCGGAGTGAGGATGGGATTGCCGCGATATCGCCGAAACAGCTCGTGCAGTGAGTCTCGTTGTCGAGATCGGGCCACGTCCGCCTAGAGAGATACCGTCGCCGAGGTCGCTTGCTTCAGCTCGACCTGTTCGGTGCGCTGCTCCGAAACCTCCAGCAGAGCCAACATGCACCCAATAGCTGACTCCGCTCCCTGGTTGAGACTCGGACCATGCATCTCCAATCCATCGGCGCAGGCACCGGTGGTGAGATCGTAGAGACGAGCACCCAGACGATTGCGCCCAAGGAGCCATTCTGCCGCTGCGCGGGCCAGTTCGAGATACCGTTCGTCGCCGGTGATATCGTAGGCTGCCATGCAGGCTTCCGCCGTGTATCCCGCTTCAATCGGCTGTTGGCTGAAGAGGGGGCGCTCACCTCCCCGCCGATACCACCCTTGATTGCCGATGAAATCAAAGTGATCGTCCTGATAGGTTTCGGCCAACAGGAAATCCAGCGTGCGGAGGGCCACCTGCTTCAATCGCTGATCTCCGGTGACGCGATAGGCGACAAGCAGGGCGTGAGGGATTTTGGCATTGGCGTAGGTCAGCTCATCGCAAAACCACTGCCAGGTGTCGTCGGCGTAACGATCATACCAGGCGAGGATCTGTGCGGCCAGCTCGTTCAACTTGCGCCGGGTGGCTGCCGCTCCATCGTAGTGCTGCAAATAGTAGCCCAGCCCACACACGGCATAGGCCAGGGCGCGGGGATGGTGAAGCGTCAATCCCTCGATGGATCGTTCAAAGAGATCGCGTGCGAGCGCCCGCATCCCCTCACGCGGGGCAAGAGCCACAGCCGCACCTAACCCCCATAGCGCTCGTCCCTGCGTATCTTCGCTGCCCCGATCATCGAGGAAATGACGGGTGTAATCGAGGAAGTTGTGGAATTGGCCGTCGGGCCGCTGAGCATACTGCAAAAAACTCAGATACCGCGTCGCCAGATCAATCGCTCGCTCATCCCCGAACTGCTGGTAGTGTCGGAGCGTGACGACCAACGCCCGGCCTTGATCATCGGTCGAGTAACCGAGCAAACGATTGGGAATCCCGTAAGTGGCATGCTGGATCAATCCGGTATCATCGGTGAGCCGGATGAGGTGATCGAGCTTGATTTCCGGCAGCTCGTACTCAACGCCGGAGAGCGCCTTCATCGTCACCGTCAGTGACTTCGGTTGATAACTGGCCACCACCTGGTCGAAGAGCTGACGATAGCGTTTGGCCACTTCCGTCCAGATCATGTCCCGGCCAAACTGGTAGGCCCGTTTGCGCATCTGATGGCGCGCCGCGCGATTTTCAATCAGCTCAATGAGCGTCTGCGCCAACGTCCGCGGATCCCCATAGGGCACCAGGCGTCCCCGCCCGTCCGCCAGCAACTCCTGAGCATAGAGATAGGGCGTCGAGACAACGGCTTTCCCCATGCCCACCGCATAGGCCAGCGTTCCGCTCACGATCTGTTCCCGCGATTGGTACGGCGTGACGTAGATGTCACAGGCACCGATGAATTCGCAGAGCTGATCGAATTCCACATAGCGATCATGAAAGAGAACATAGTCCTCCAATCCCAGCTCGCGCACCCGGCGTCGCAGCCAGAGGCGATATTCCTCTCCCTGCTGCCGCTTGACCTCGGGGTGCGTCGCTCCGAGCACGATATAGACGACTTCGGGATGAGCGCGAACGACCTCCGGCAGGGCTTCGAGCATCAGCTCAATGCCCTTGTTCCGGCTGAGCAATCCGAAGGTGAGGATGACAAATCGCCCCTCCACGCCAAATTTGTCTTTGTAGAAATTCGAGTCAATAAACGGCACGTCCGGGACTCCATGATGAATCAGACTCACTTTTTCCGGTGAGATGTCATAGACATGCTGGAGAATCGGGATCGCCTTGCTGTTCATCACCACGAGATGGTCTGATAGAGCGGCCAGATGAATGAGGACCTCCCGGTACAGCGGCTCCGGCTCGCGCAAAACGGTGTGAAGCGTCGTCACCACCGGTTTCCGCAAGCAGTCCAGCAGCTCCAGGATGTATCGGCCCGCCGGCCCGCCAAAGATCCCGTATTCGTGCTGCAAACAAACCACCTCGGCACCGGAGAGATTGATATACTCGGCAGCCTGCCGATAATCAGTAAGCTGATGCTGTCGAATCTCGAAGACGACCTCCGACGGATGTTCGGACATCAGCGGAGGATTTGTAATAGCGATCACCGACGCCTGGACATCCGCATCCACCTGCATGAGTGCTTGACAGAGATCAGCGGTAAATGTGGCAATCCCACACTGTCGCGGCGGATACGTCCCAATCAAACACACATGAAAACGTTCCTTTCGCCGATCGCCCTGTCGGTTGGATCTCATAGAGCTCTCCTCCCGATTGATCGTCGGTTCAGGAACGTGAAAATTTTACGTAGAGCGCCGCGAGAAAATCAAGAACCGGTCAAGCGATTCATCCCGTCAAAAGATGACGCACGAGAAAGAGCACATTGGCCGGACGCTCCGCCAGCCGCCGCATGAACCAGGGGAACCAGTATGATCCGTAGGAGATGAGCACGCGCACCGGATAGCCATCCTGAGCGAGGCGAATCTGTTCGGCGCGTTGAATTCCATAAAGCATCTGGTATTCGCAGACGGTTTTGGGCAGGCCGCGCGATCGAGCATACTCCTGGATCCGAGCGATGAGGTGGCGATCATGCGTGGCAATGGCGATGCGCACACCCGGTTCATTCGCCGTCAGCAGACGCTGCGCCAGGCGGAAGAAATTCGCGTCCACATCGCGCTTGCGCGGGAATGCGCGATCGGGCGGCTCTCGATAGGCCCCCTTGACGAGACGAATGGCCGGGGCCAGAGGCAGGAGCGATTCCAGATCGCGCTCGGTGCGATAGAGGTATGCCTGGAGGCAAACTCCCACATTGGCATAGGTCCCACGCGCCCGCCGATACAACTCCAGCGTCATGTCCACATAGCCGCTCGACTCCATGTCAATCCATACGGTCGTCCTGGGACTCGCCGCTGCGATCAATTCACGAAGATGGCCGAAACATAACTCCGGGTCGAGATCGAGCCCGAGATGCGTGAGCTTGACGGAAATTTCGGCCGGGAGATGATCGGCATGAATCACATTCAGTAAATCGAGGTAATGGCGGGTCACCGCTTCCGCCTCGGCGGCATCGGTGACGTTTTCCCCCAGATGCGTCAGCACAGTGGCGATTCCCTTCTCCTGCAATGCCCGGGCGGCGCGCAATGCATCGTCGAGCGTCTCCCCCGGCAGGAAGCGGGCGACCGTGCGTCGGACAAACCAGTACCGGGGTGCGTGCTCGCGAAGCCACCGATTAGTGGAAGCAGCCAGAAGGAGGTTCCTCATGAGTCCCATTGCTCGCTCCTCGTCATTGGCGCTGAATGCGGCGACAACTGTAGCAATTTCGCAACAATCCGGTCAACCGTTGCACGTATCCTTCTGCTTCCAACCAGCACCGCTCACAGGGTGAAAGAACTCCCCTCCTCGTCAGATGCGTCCGAACATGACCCAAAGCTCGCTGCGGCGCACACCTCCGTGGTGGGTTCGGGCCGAGACCCGCTTCATGGGACCGCCTGGAACCGGATCTCTTCCCGAAAGACGGCGTAGGTCGGCCGCCCGTTGAGTCGTGCGGGAAGCAACCGATAGCGACGGAAAGCGTCCATTGCAGGGACGTTCATCTCCACGTCAAACGTTTTCAGCACACGCACATTGGTAACCGTCCCCTCTGGAGTGATCACGCCTTCAACCAGGACCGTCCCCGAGATGGCGCGCCGCGAGGGAAATTTGGGAACGACCCGTTGCATGATGATCGGTGGGATGAAGATATCCGAGGCGGTGAGTGAAACGGGGCGACCGTATTCATCACAGGGATACGCCACGTCTTCAGGGCGACTGGATAACTGTGACGAGGCGGTGATGACAGGCGTGAGCGTCACGGCCAGCGAGATGACGTCAACCGACGACCCCTCCGTTGACGCGGGCGGGGATTTCTGCGGCGGTCGCCATGAGGTCAGCAAGGCGACGGTCTCGAAGTTGTGAACCTGAAGGCGACTCACATGCAGCAGTGGAGAATCACCGTTCACGAGACGAAAATCCAGGACAACCGAATCCGATGAGACCGAGCGCACGGTCAGCTCCCAATCGAGCGGTGCGCCCGACACCGCCAGCCCATCTCGAAAGATCTCTCCGCCCAGCAACCCAACCGAGCGAAGATGACGCGGCTGAATGGTTTCCCATCCCAGGCTTCGCCGGAGGTAGAGAAGCTCGGCTTCCAGATTGTCAAACGTCTGCGGGAAACGCATGGGTTCATCACTCGACGGTGAAGTCACTCCCACAGCCTCATAGAAAGAAATGGTGATATTCGCTCCCCATTGTCTCCGCTGCACCGGACGCGACTGAGATCCCCAGGCGCCCGTCGTCACCGCTAGAAGCAGGCACAGCAACCGGGCTTGATGGTGTCGGCCAACTGTCTTGGCCATCACCGTGTGGAGATGACGGGGCCAGTCCCGAATGCGACCAACCCAAAGCCGAGGACCTTTACGGTGACCGAGAGTGCGTCCCGCTGGCGCGAAAATAGGATGATTCATCCAGCCGTCACGAAGGTATGCGCCGGATCGTATCGTCGCCCTGTGACCCAGACGTGAGGTGTGACCGTCAGGGCACCGGTCATAACGGAGAGATTCCGATAGATCAGCCTGCCGGTCGCGTGATGTGCGATCACTCATCGTTCATCCTCCCGGATTCAATCTTCGGCGGCCGAGCGACTCTGCATCCTCCGGATGTTCTCTTCCTGGATGCAGCGTAGCTCTTGCAAGAACTCCTCGCGGTCGCGCCTGTGCCGAAAAGCGCGGCGCTCGCTCTCGGTCAGGTAGCACTGGCCCTTAATATCCGAGTTTTGCAGGGAATCAGTCCAAGCACGCAACTGGCGCGAGTTATTTTCGGAAAGCGATCTCCGATTTGACATTTCAGATCTGAGTTCGCTCGCGGCCGGCGGGCGATCGCACAACCACAGCATCGAACGGCCTTCGCCGGCCGAGCCCCGCGAGATGTACAAAAACGTCAGCAACTCCTGGGTCGTCCCCCGCTCGAATCCTTCGGCAATGTTGCTGGAGATGGAGAGAGCAGCTCGCCGAAGCTCATCTCGCAAATCTCCCTGACCTTTGAACACAACACGATCCGTCAAACTGTACACTTTCACTGCCAGCTTGTTGGCTGCCTTCCACACAGGCAAATTCTCAAAGCGATCATAGTTCACCGCGTTTCCTCCAAAAATTACCACGGATGCACGGAGCGTCCCAGCCAATCCCTGTCCGCCCGTGTTCATTTTCCATGGGACTCGGAAGCCCTGTCTCCACCACGAACTCCTCCGAGTCACCTCAGGCCTCGTCCGGTACGGCGAGCCGAGTTTTCACGTATTCCCGATAGAGAATGTTGGCATTGACCCGATGAAGATCGCCCACAATCCGGGCCGCCGTCTTCGGCTCAAGCCGGTATCGCCTGACGAACGACCTGACCTGATCAAGAAGTGGTGCCATTTCCACGCTCGTTTGGGTCTCCGAGGGATGTGCCCCGCCCACCACGAGGACGATCTCTCCCCGAATGTCGCGTGATGCCATCTGCTGACGAAGATCCTCAAGGGTCGTGCGGAGAAACTCCTCGTGAATTTTCGTCATCTCCCGTGCCAGCACGACGGGCTGATTCCCCCATGTTTCACATAAATCATCGAGGGTGTGCCGGAGACGATGAGGGGCCTCAAAGAGAATCAGCGGATAGGGAAAGTCCCTGAGCTTTCTGAGCATCTTGATTCGCTGGCCGCGCGTCGCCGGCAAGAAGCCGACAAAGAAAAATCTCTCCATCGGGAGTCCCGCCGCCATCAGAGCGGTCGTCAGGGCGGAGGGACCGGGAATCGGCACAACGGGAATTCCTTCGGCCAGAGCACGATCAATGAGTACGAGGCCGGGATCCGACAGAACCGGTGCCCCCGCGTCGCTCACGAGCGCTACTGATTGACCCTCCTTCAGTCGCCGAATCAGGTGCGGCGTGCGCTCCCGTTCATTGTGCTCGTGAAAGCTGATCGTCGGCGTCGAAATCCCGTATCGCCCGAGCAGCTTGGCCGTCTGGCGCGTGTCTTCACAGGCAATTAGATCCACCTCCTTCAGAACCCGGAGCGCCCGCAACGTCACATCCTCCAGATTTCCAATCGGTGTGGCAACAATGTAGAGTGTCCCGAACATCGTCCGCTCTCGCGCGATATTTTAGCACCGATCCTCACCTTCCACATGTGACGAAGATCGAACGAAGTGACTTGATGAGAGCGTTTTCGCGCACCAGCCTCGAAAACCTCCTGGACTTCATCGGACACTCCCTTGTGCCTCACGAACACTGTTCCTGTTTTGACGAGGCGCGCTGCACCGAAGGGATTGGCCCAATTGACGATCCCCGACGAGCCCCCTATGATTGATTATCGTTCATGCAACCTGGTCACGGTTGCGATCGGCGCGAAGAAATGCACGCTGAGGCGCGAGGTGAGAATGGGTCTGTTGCAGAGTTACTCCGCCAGGCGCGGCATGACGCCAGACGCCACATTCTCGGAGGACAAGCGTATGACCAAGCGAGCGATTGTGCGTGCATGCTTCCTGCTAATGCTGATGGCTCTGTGCGGAAGTTTCCGCATCGCTCCGGCTCAGACGACGGTGCCGATACTAACCCCGCCGTTCCCTCAAGTGAAGGCGACAGTCCTCCCTTTAAGCGACGGTGCGGACCTCATCACGCTCCAGGCGATCACGGCGACGGGAGAGACGATCCCTATTCTCTCGGTACTCCGGGATACGCTCGGAGATGAGGAACCGGACAACGATCTCCTGCGCTATGTGTGGATTTACACCTACGCGCCTCCAACAGTGTTGCAGCGGCTGATGGCGTTCATTCCCTTTCTCTATCATCCGGTCACGACCCGGCGCACGGCCAACTCGCCTCCTCCGATGATCCTGGATCTCTCGCGGCCCGGGGACCGGCCGTGGCAGAAAGTATCTGGCCTGATCCTTCAGAATCTCGTTCTTGATGGCCAGGGGTGGATGTTTCGTGTCCTGCCGCGAACGAATCGGAAGAATCTCGCCGAGTATCGGGAGGCGCAAATTGCCAAGGCGCTCGTCTTCCTGTCGCTGTATGAGAAGACCTCCGACAGGATATTGACCTCCGGAGAGGTCACGACGCTTCGGGCACGGCTGAGCGAGGAAGGCATTCTGCCGTCACTCGTGGGAGATCATCTTGTGGCTGAAGCGGCTGACGGAGAGAGGCGCCGAAGCCGCGAGCGAAAGGCCACCAATTGGGATTTGCTCCGCCAGCGCGCGGAAGAAGAAGGACTTTTCTTCGAGCCGCTCGGTCTGCCGGGCGAGCCGCCCTCGCACGCGCTCCTCTGGGTGGCCAAAGAAGACGTCGCACAGCGATTTGGCAGCAGCCGGTTCAACAAGAAATTCCTCAATATCGCCAATCCCTGGACGGACAAACGCCTGCTGCTGTGGGACGACTTCAGCAAGACGATCTACCTCAACGATCGTAACGAACGAGTCTCTCCCGACGTGCCGGGAGCCCGCGTGCGCCAGTTGATTCCGCTCGCCCTTTACGGTTTGGACTTCCCCCGTATTCCCATTTTGCTCGTGGATTTTCGCAACGCGCTCAACGTGAAGGTGCGGGCGGCATCCGGTCGCACGATTGATGATTCAGCCCGATATGTGTTCAACCTTTCACCATTCGGTGATCTGGGATACTTTCTGGCGCGTTCGCTCAGCCGCTTTGTCACCCGGCGGAAAGGAATTGATCTCGATCAACCCAGCCGTCTGCGCGCTCTGGCGGAGTTGCGGGCAGTGCTTCTGATGGACGCTTCGCTGCCGTCAGAGCTGAAGCCGATTGTGGCACGAAAAGCCGAACTCTGTCAGGTGCTGCCGATCGAAAACACGCTGAAATATCAACCGGAGATCGCGCGAGCGCAGCACGAGGCATTGGTTCGTGCGGCCACGGCTGACGCCGGACCCCTTGCTCGCCGGCTGGAACACGACCGCCAGCATGAATACCGCCGGCTCGTGCACGGCAGGCTGGCCCGGGCATTCTACCGCCTCGCCCATTACGCCTCGCTGGGACTCTATGATCACCACGAAGAGCCGACAGCAGAACTTACCCGGCGCTACCGGATCGCGCGAAAGCTCGCGTTTCATAAGAATCGGTTGCGGGTGGCACTGCGAGAGTCGGTCCGTCTGGAACAGGATGCCAACCTGCAGGAACTGGTCGCCTCGCTTCAGGCGATCCGGGCGCATCCCTCGCTGGCCGATGCCGAAACAGCCGCCCTCATCCGGGATGTCTTCTACAAGACCGAGGATGATACGCTCCGCCGGCTGTGCCTCTTCACACTGGCAGCCGTGAAGTCCTCCGAACCGGATCGAGTAGTCGCGATCCTCTCCCGGGATCACACCCTGTCATCGCTCGTCAACAGGCTGACGGCGAATCACACACAGACAGAGATGACCAATGGGCGTGAGAGTGGATCTCCGTCTCCGACCTCCAGGTGAGTGGGCATGAGAATGAATGCGATGGCCGGGGTGAAAAGATGTTTCTTCTTCGTGGTGATAATCGCACTCGCGTGCCCTCCGTCGCTGGCCTTTCCTCGACTGGTCATTCTCAAATTCGATGGACTGCCTGCTGACTTCATCGAGCGTTATGTTCGGGAGGAAAATCCCGCGACGGGCCGCAGTTACCTGCCCTGGATCGAACGCGTCTTTTATCGCGAGGGCGTGGTCTTTGAGAATTTCTACGTACGCGGATTATCGGAATCGTGCCCATCGTGGACGATGCTGGCTACCGGGCAGCATCAATCGCTCAAATCCAACGTGGAGATGGACCGAGCGACGGGCCGGGTGGAGGATTATTTGAACACCATCCTCAGTCAAATAGAGACATTCGTTGGACGACGGGTGAGCCCCCGCCCCGTCGAAGTCCTCGACGAGCTGGGCATCCCCCTTCTGGAAGATGCTTTTGATTTCGAGCGTCGCCGAGCGGGACTGGAATTGATTCGCCGGGGAACGAGCTGGCTCGCTCTGGCCAAATTGGGGAAAGAACACTTCGGGCTTAAGTCAAAGGATGACCTGCTTCTCCGTCTCATGCGAGGAGCCGACACTCATGGGTCGTTGGATGCCGGTAACGAGGAGCACCTGCTCGACAGCTTGTCCAATCCGCAGATCGAGTACCTGTCGGCCTATTTCACCGTCTTCGACCACAACGTCCATCCCGACAATAGCCCCGACACTCTCCGTCGGGTAGCCAAAGCCCTCGATGCCACCATTGGGCGCATCTACACGGCAGTGAGAGAAAGCCCACGCGCCGACGATACGGTGCTGGTGGTCGTCTCTGATCACGGGATGAACACGCACCCCGATCGCTACAGCCAGGGCTTCAATCTCGTCAGCTATTTCACCCGCGCCGATTGGGGCGGACACCATGTCCTCACCAAGCGAGCCAATCTCCACGACTTTCAGTTCCGCAGCCTCAATATCTCGGCGACCTCGTTCGTCAACGCGAGTCGCGAGTCGCTCTACCTCAAAGGCCGCGCTGAGTATCCCACCCTCTTCATAGACTATGACGGAAACGAACGCGCCGGTCTTCACCTTCGGAACTCCGATCTGAACCTGCTCCACCTGCTGCTCATCGAGCTGAGGAAAGACCATCCGCGTCCGGTAAAGGAAGCGCTCACGAAGAAGTTCTTCGAGATCCTGGACGCTCACCGAGCAGCCTGGATGAAGGAGATTCAAGAAATCGGCCAGGAGCTGGACGCCATCCAACGTCTGATCGCCCGCCGACGCGAGGCGCTCAACGGGCGCAGAGGTACAACCTACGCGGAGCAGTTGCAGATCAAGGATGAACAGGCGCGGCTCAAAAACCTCCAGGAGTACCACAAACAATACGATGAGTATCGTCGCACCCTCGCCAATCTCGTCGCTCTTCGGCGAGAGAGCTTCTCCCCATCAAAAGTGAGAATCGAAGACCTCATCCGACCGCGAACCTTCGGGCCGAGAAATTCCATCTATCAGCTCCAGAATTACGTGGTCGGATGGAGTGAGCGAGGGATCACGCTGACGCCGGACGGTCGGCTCGATGAGGAGGCATCCCTGCGCCGGATCAACTACCTGAAGTTGCTCACGTCGCACCGAGTCCTCAATAACGTTCAACCCGGCGTCTCGCCCCATCCGGTTGATATGTTGGCCATCCCCATCCCCTACGAGACCATCGCTCCGGCGGTGCGCGGAACCGATCTCGATACCGGAGAGGATGTCATCTGGCTCTATCGAAGCGAGGACCATCAAGCTCTCATCGTGCCACGAAAGCGGTCCACCCCAACTGAGCGCGTGTGGTTGAAATACGTTCCGATCGCCCGACTGCGGCAATCGGCCGATGCAGCGATTACCTTCGATCGCATCCCTCTCCAGCCGGATCTCCCGCTGAAACTGTGGGAGGACCCCAACCTCGACTTGGAGGGAGACCGCGTCGCGTGGCTCGAGGCATTTCATTCGGATACGGAGTGGCTGGCGGCCACACACCGAACGGAGTACGGCATCGGCGTCGTCGCCCTTCATGAGTATTTC
>DATLZR010000168.1 GCA_035573895.1 Blastocatellia bacterium
TCCCTCACCACCACCCTCGGATTCCGACTGTGCAACACCTTCGTGATCGCACTGGTCAACGTCGTCTTCCCATGATCTATATGCCCTATCGTCCCCACATTCACATGCGGCTTGGTCCGCTCAAATCTCTCCTTGGCCATAATCAATATCTCCTTTTGAAGGAATGGCTGGAGCCGACGACCGGGATTGAACCGGTGACCCCCACCTTACCAAGGTGGTGCTCTACCTCCTGAGCTACGTCGGCTCAAGATATATTGGAGCGGGCGACGGGATTCGAACCCGCAACACCGAGCTTGGAAGGCTCGTGCGCTACCATTGCGCTACGCCCGCCCGCTGGTGCAGGGGGTAGGATTCGAACCTACGTAGGGCGTGAAAGCCCGCTGGGTTTACAGCCCAGTGCCTTTAGCCGCTCGACCACCCCTGCCCGCACCATGAGATGAGTAACCCGGGATAATCGGAGGAGAGGAAACCTATGGTTTCTCCCGCGCTCCCGATCACCCATCGTCGTCCTGTCAAAGATCAGTGCTTTTACTGGAGCCGGTGAAGGGATTCGAACCCCCGACCTATCGCTTACAAGGCGATTGCTCTACCAGCTGAGCTACACCGGCTCACCTTTTCGGCCCACCGTCATCATCACACCACCCGTTTCACAGGAGCCGTCGTCCCCCTTGGCGGGCTTGCTGATCCCTCCGAGGGCAAACGGACACCGTGATGACAAAACTGCCTGTTAGACAAAACCTAAATAATAACAAAATTCTTTCCGGGCGCAAGTCGTCGCATGAAGAAATCTGAGGACCAGCCGAACCCCAAAAGAGAGGGAACGCTTGCGGGCCCTTCTCCGTTTTTTCTGTCTATGGTCGGGCGGCAGACTGTTCAAGCACTGGCAGGTGAGAGATTCACTCACAGAGCAGCGCCGCCAGTACGCCCGCCCCGACTCGCGCGCAACCGGGATGCAGCGGGAGAGCGCGTCGGTTCCTTTGGACGAAACCGTCGCTCGATGATATAGTACTCGCGTATGAATCCGATAGAGGCGATGAAAATCGCCCTCGATGCCATCTGGGCACACAAGCTGAGGAGTTTCCTCACTCTGCTGGGCATCATCATCGGCGTGGCCGCGGTGATCCTTGTCGTCATGGGCGTCGAAGGGTTCAATGCCTATTTTAACGAGCGCGTCGCCGATCTCGGCTCGAATGCCTTTTACGTGAGCAAATTCGGAATGATCACCAGCTGGGATGACTTCCTCAAGCAAAGCCGACGGAATAAAGATGTGACCTTCGACGATGTCGAGGCGATTCTCAATAACCCGCGCCGACGCTACGTGCGTGATGCCGCTGCCGAGGTGAGCACCATCGGTCAGGTGAAGTTCGGGGCGCAGACGCTTCAGGATGTGCGGATTTACGGCGTCACCCATAACATGATCGAAATTGACAAAAAGGAGGTGGCCGAGGGGCGCTATATCTCCCGGGAGGAAGAAGAACGCAGCCGATTTGTCTGCTTCATCGGGTGGGACGTGGCGAAGGAATTTTTTGAATCCGTTGACCCGCTCGATAAAGAGATCAAGATCGCCGGACTGCCGTTTCGCGTCGTGGGAGTCGGCCAGGAACAGGGCACAGTCTTCGGTCTGCCGCGCGATAATTACGTCATCATCCCCATCACCACATTTCAGAAGGTCTTCAGCACGCGGCGTTCGATCGGCATCCGCGTCTCGGCCACGGGACCGCTCGACATCAACAATGCGGTAGATGAAGTACGAGTCGTTCTGCGGAGTCGCCGCCACCTCAGCTACTCGGAGGAGGACAACTTCGGGATTTTGACTTCGGAAGGGCTCATGAGCTTCCGCGATAAAATGGTGGGGACCATTCAGATGGCGACCATTGGTGTGGCCTCGATCGCCCTTTTGGTGGGCGGAATCGTCATCATGAATATCATGCTCGTCTCGGTCACCGAGCGCACCCGCGAAGTCGGCATTCGAAAATCCATCGGCGCGCGACGTCAGGACATCCTGCTGCAATTCCTCTACGAATCCATCACGCTCGCCCTGATTGGAGGGAGTTTGGGAATTCTACTGGCCTACGGGGTGGGGAAACTGGTCTCCAGCCTTCTTCACCTGCCGCTGGAGCTGCCGCTGGGATGGACGCTGGCGGCCGTGCTGATTTCAGCCGGCGTGGGGTTGTTCTCGGGCGTCTATCCGGCATATAAGGCCGCGACGCTCGATCCGGTCGAAGCGCTGAGAGCAGAATGAAGGGACAGGAACTTCAGGAAAGCATCAAGATGGCGCTGGCCACGCTCCTGGCGCACAAGCTGCGAGCGGCCCTGACGATTCTCGGCGTTGTCATCGGCGTGATGACGGTTATGGCCATCGCCTCGGTCGTCGCCGGTATTCAGACACAGTTCAGTCAGCTCATTGACGCTTTTGGAACGCGCACGCTCTTCATCTTCCGATTCGAGCCGGGTATTCGTCTGGGGCGCATTTCCGCCGAGGAGCGTCAACGTCCGCCCCTGAGTTACGAAGATGCGATCGCCATCGCCCAGTCCTGTCCCTCGGTCGAGGTAGCCGTTCCCATCATCGGGCCGCCTCCGGACAGCCGTCCGGTGGTTCGCTATCGCGATCAAGAACTCTACACCGCCGAAATTCGGGGGACCCTCCCTCAAATCGAGCGGATCACGACCATTCATATTGCTCAGGGGCGCTTCTTCACCGAACTGGAAAACACCCATCGTCAGGAAGTGTGCGTCATCGGCTCAGCTATCGCCGATAAACTCTTCCCCACGTTGAATCCTCTGGGGAAGACGCTGCAGATCGGAGCGCGCCAGTTCACCATCGTCGGGGTGATGGAGAAGCGGGAAAATATCTTCGCCGGCAGCGATGAAGGGGGCGAGAACAGTCTCATCTATGTTCCCTACGAAACGCTCAAGAAACTCTATCCTCAACTCCGGGATCACTTCATCATGGCGCAGGCGGCTCCCGGTCGCATGGATCAGGCCATTGACGAGATCACGAATTTGCTCCGCCGACGGCGAGGCGTCCCTTACGACAAGCCCAATAACTTTGGCATCTCGACGCCCGATGCCCTGCGACGACAGTTCAACCAGATGACCGTGGCCATCTTCGCTCTCATGTTCGCCATTTCGAGCGTGGCACTTGTGGTGGGAGGCATCGGCGTGATGAATATCATGCTCGTATCGGTCACGGAACGGACGCGGGAGATCGGCATTCGCAAGGCCATTGGAGCACGCCGCCGCGACATCACCTGGCAATTTCTCATCGAGGCGATGATGCTCACGGCCATCGGAGGCGTGATCGGTGTGCTCGGCGGATGGGGATTGAGCGAGCTGGTGAAGCTGCTTCTGCCCACCTACATGCCGCTGTGGGCACCGGTGGCCGGACTGACCGTTTCCATCAGTGTGGGACTCTTCTTCGGCCTGTGGCCGGCCATGAAAGCCGCCCGGCTCGATCCCGTCGAAGCCCTGCGCTACGAATAGAGCCATCTCCTGAGCCGGGAGATCTCGTGCGCCACACTGGACGACCCGATCCGCGGGACCCGAAAAACCATCGGAGGCAATGATGCGCAGAGAGATTCTCCTGATCTCCTCCACGGTTCAAAGGCGCGCTTGCGTTGTTGCCCTGCTGCTTGTGGGACTCCCCCTTCAGCCGGAAAATGTGAAAATCATCCGCGAGAAGACCGAAGCGCGATTGCGGGAGATCGCAGCCAGCACGCGTGGAGCGGTGGGACTGACCGTCGTGGACCTGACCAGTGGCGAGCGATTCGGCATCAATGAGAATCTCCTTTTCCCCCAGGGGAGCGCGATTAAGATCCCCATCCTGATGGAAGTTTATAAGCAAGCCCATGAGGGGAGATTCCGGCTGACGGATCGGCGGCGCATTGAGAAGGCAAGCATCGTGGGAGGGAGCGGCATCCTCAAGGAATTCGGCGAAGGACTGTCCGAGTTGAGCATTTACGATCTGTGCGTGCTGATGATCGTGCTGAGCGATAACACGGCGACCAATATGCTCATTGATCTGGTCGGGATGGAGAACGTCAACCGGACGATGGCTTCGCTGGGGCTGGTGCGGACGCGGCTGCAACGGAAGATGATTGACACGGCAGCTTCCGCCCGGGGCGAGGAGAATCTCTCGACGCCTGCCGAAGCGGCTCGCCTCATGGAGATCCTCTATCGCGGTGAGTTCATTCGTCGCGATATCTGTGAGGAGATCCTGGCCATTTTGAAAAAGCCCAAGCGAACGGCGCTGAGTTCAGGACTTCCCCCGGAGGTGCCGATCGCCTCAAAGCCCGGCGGGATTGCGGGAGTTTCCACCGAGTGGGCCATCGTCTATCTCCCTAACCGCCCTTACGTGATCGTCGTGATGGAGAACTATGGGATGCAAGAGGAGGCATCCACGGCTTTTCGCGACATCTCTCGAACCGTGTACGACTATTTCTGGCGGTTGGCTCGAGCGACCCGCTACGGCACCTATGTGAACCCTCCTTCCCAGAGGGGCTGAACCGCTGGCCCGCGCCTTGCTGAGAATCTGCAGGAGCGGCCTAATACCAATTGCCTTTTGAAAAACCCTCATAAATTGCCCACAACTGGTTACGGGATCGGGACCTGTACACCTCTTCCGCAATCCGCAATGGGTATGACCCACAGGCTCAACAGCGGCGAGCTTCGCTCTCACACGGCGCCAGCTCTACCTGATCCGTATATCTTCCGCCACCTCATGCACGGGGAAGCTCTGGCTCTCTGAGCAGCCACTTGGGGGTTTCTGAAACTACTCGGTGGTGAGACACACTTAAAACAACGACACCCAAGTGATCTCACCGACCGAGAAGAGGAGCACCTCAAGGCACGATCCCGAAGGAAAAACCCGGATCGGCGTTCCTGATAGTTGTTCTTTCTAATCATGTGCATGAGGCTCAAGTCCAGCGGCAGCGCGCAGCGCCTTCCGCTCCAAGCCATTGTTAGGCTGGCGCGGGTTGCTCTTCAATATCTACATATTCGCTGGTCGTGGGCTGACAAGGAGAAAGACCTTCCTTCCCCGTACCTTTCAGATGTGATTCGATAGCCCTGCGGATCAACTCAGGGCCTCCCTTTTGTTCTCGGCGGGAGTCGGGGGCAGAGGCGCCAATAATTTTTTTCGCAACTGCGATGTATCGCACTCCTCTTTTTGTCTGAGTCCAGCTCGTTTCAAAATACTCTTGAGTGTGGCCGGTGATAGGCTCAGTCCCGGCTTACCGGCCCAGCGACAGTTCCCGGCTTAATCGGCCGTCTGAAATTGGCGGTGGCGGGCCCTTGTCCTCACAAGATACAATTCATCCTTTTCAAGCGTTTTGTCCTTTTACTGAGACCAAAGAATCGCTCCTCTTTTTTTGCCTCTACAAGTCAACCAGCCCCTAACGGCTACTTTGACCGGCCGCGGCAAGCGATTGCGAGCCAGCGGTCCGGTCCAATGTGATGTTAGACATCGGGCCACCGACGAACCACGTCGCCCTGCCACGGGGATTCAGGCCATCCCTCCCTGCCGCGTGCCACATGAACTTCGTTCAGATACGCGATAACGACTCCCCCCTCATAGCCGAGTTCACGTAGAACGCAGCCGAGGACGGTACCGGTGCAACCCCGGCCACCATAGCAGGGGACGACAACGCCCCGGCCAGATCGGAGAGATTGGATTGTGGTACGTACCGCCCCACGGAGATAAGACCAACCTTACGCTGTGGATTGCGAGGCGGCCCGCCGCCTACTAGGTCTTCAAGATGTTCCGCAAAGATCGTTGCCAGCGGTGATGGGTTCTGGCTGCAGGGATGTAGAGAAACAAGACAGGAGAAACCGCTCTCGTAAATAGCTGCCCATGGCCAATTCGGACGGGGAAGTCTCATTCCCGCAAGAGGAGCCGGTGCCTTCAGGACCCAATAGAGATCGCCTGGAACGTGAAGACCGACGACTTGTGGTCCTTGGTTAGCTGGAATCAGCATACCATAGCTCCCGATGTTTACCCCCTGAGTTAAGCCGACTTGCGTGGCGGAGCAGATTCGGCTTGAACGAATTGGTTAGGCATCAGTTCCGACTGCCAGTATTTATGCGACGGACCAGCCACGCCTGTGCGGTCGGCCGGATGTCGTTGTCATAGCCGCCACTAACAAGCACTGTCGAGTTTGGCAGGAGAACAGCCGAACTGAAGGCGAGGCGACTGCCAATACGTCCACTTGCCCTGGTAAATGTTGACATGCCGGGTGTCCACACCTCGACATCGTTAGCGTCTCCCGCAACAACTACCTCCCCCGACGGCAGGACGGTCGCCGCATCAACTATCTTGTACCGCGGTGTCAACAGCGCGGGTCCTGATGAAAATTGTCCCGTTCGGGGATCAAAGATCTCTGTTTGTGCGATACGAGACCGCTCATCACAATCATTTGATCCGCCGATCACCATTACCCGCCCATCCTTGAGTAGTACAGCGCCATGCTTGCATCTAGCCTGCCGCATTGACCCTGTCACCGTAAATGTCCTTGTGCCCGGGTCGAAAATCTCGGCGGAACTGGTCGCTTGGTTGCGCCCACGTTGCCCGCCAACAACCAGTACACGCCCGTCGTTCAAGCGAACTGCGGCATGGTGGGCTCTGGCCTCATGCATGAGGCCTGCCGGTATGAACTGGCCCTTCTCTTGATCAAAAACCTCTGCTTGGCGGACGGGGTGATTGGTGGCCGTCGCTCCGCCAACGATCAGTACTGACCCATCCGGCAGAGATGTTGCCGTTGCATCCATTCGCGGTGTCGCCATCGGCTTCGTAGGCAGGAACGAGCGAGTTGGCGGGTCAAAGATCTCGGCGGAAGAGGTCGTAGCATCTCCAGTCCATCCTCCGGCGACCAAGACTCTACCGTCCTTCAATAGCGCCGCAACGTGAGACACCCGCGGGACATGCATGGGTTGTGTTACTACCGAAGTCGCCTTGTTGAGGTAGAGCAGCTCAGCAGACCGCTCAACCGGACTGCACCCGACACCACTGCATCCGCCGGTCACCAGAACAGAATTTGAACTAATGACCGTAACCTTATGGGCCGCGCGAGGTCTCGAAAGACCGGCAGTCGGTTGAACGGTCCATCCGCCTGTCGGCGTTACAGCGTGATCAAAGGGCACCATAAACAAAATTACACAGCCTGGGATGGCGAAAATAAGCAAGCTAGTTTTCATGAGTGTTTTCATGATTCTCTCCTTTTGCGTTTTGCCGAAAATAAGCAAGCTGGCTTTCATGAGCGTGCGAGTCATGCGCATTGCTGCCTAACGATGTGCCGATAACCTGCGGGCGCCGCAGGCGACCATCAGGCTCATCGGTTTGTTAGGCGACCGCACCGAGCCTCTGACCTGCCCATTGCAAGCTGCGCCACGCTTGGATCACTACTGCCAAGCACCAGACTCCAACAAACGGACCGACATCGAGGTAACCGGCCCCGGCGGGCAGTACTGGGAATGGAATAAGGTTCAACACAATGACCAGTGCCCCAAGGACGAAGCCAGAAGCAGCGAACGGCCAACGGAACCGCGGATGTCTCGTCACAGCATAGGCAAAGAAGAGCGTTCCCAGTCCATTATAAATGTCCCACGCCACATCGAGCCCGAGCCAAATGCTGACAGGTTTTCGCATGGATTCAGGCGCATATTGCTTTGCAGCGCGTTGGACCAGGGCCATCGCAGAGAAGAGGCATCCTGGCAAGACATTGTGGATCGAACCTAGGACAGCAGCTACAGAGCGCCCATTCAAGTGGAGGAGAAAGTGCAGACCGATGCTACTGATACAGATCGCTGGACCCAGGAACGCAGCAACAGCCGCCTTCGCTCGGGGAGGCGATGGTGCAAATGTGCGAGTTAGATAGAGAATACATGCACAGAGCCCTGCCACAATTGCTGTCTTTATCCAGTGGCGTTCATAGGCACTTCCCTTGAAGATACCCTGGGAGCGCCCGCCTCCGGCGTGCTCGTTAAGCTGGCTCCATACGGGCGCTCCCCGATTTTCCTCGCACATGACCAACGTCCAGTTCACGAGTGATTCCTGCGAACTCATTTATCTTTCCAGACTGATTACGACTCCTCGACTGTGGAAGTTGATGGCTAACGCTCGCGCTTCAGCCGCAAGCAGCCCAAGCGCAGCGACGGAAAGCCTGTCGGGTGCATGCGCTGGTTAGCCACTGCTCCATTTCACCAACACAATCACCAAACCACCCGAACAGCATACTTGGCAATACTTGGATCCCTGCTTACCAGCATATCTTCTTCAACCTAGCTTGTCCAACTAGCAAACGGTCGAAAGGGTCTTTGTGATAGGCAGGCAAGTTCTCCTGTACCAGCGCAGGCACTAATCAACAGGCAATATCTGGATGCTGTTGGTTTGTCGTTGAGTTTCGACAACCTCTTTCAAGGGCAAGGCTAGCCTGAGTTTTAGTAGGTGAAGTTTGATTTGAACTTCCCAAATGCTGACTCGGCTTAGCAACAAAACATTCTTCTTGACAGAGTGCCATGGCCTGCAGCGAGAGTTTGGCCGGTTCACTATCCCACCAGATAAATGTGCGCGTATGCAGCAACAGTTTCATGCGTTGCCCGTCAGAATTCATCGGGTAATCTTTCGTCAAACTCCGGCCTGGTCCAGACTCGCCCCCGCGCGCAAACCTGCTACACGACCCGAGACAGGCACCAGACGAGCGACAGGCGTCGTGCCATCGGTGAGAATCCACTCGACCCCTGAAGCAATCTGGGAGAGCAATTCTTGTAAGCGTGCTTGAGCTTCCTTCACGTCAATTTCTTTGGGACCCATAGAACTTTCTCCTTATGAACCGATTCGCGTCATGTTTGGCTGGCTAACAACACAGCGGATAAGCTGTCCGGGCGTTAAGCACCGGGACAGCTCCATCCGCGGGTTAGGGGGCATTATGTTGCTTTCTGAGTTATGGCTTTACGCTGAGCCATCCACTGCAAGACTACATCCACAACCCTAGCCTTAGATACCTTCGTTATGTCCACAGGCAAGTTGTTGGCTCTGCAAAAAGCCTTTAGATAGGTTTTGCTTTTACTTTGGATGAACCTTTCCACAACCCCCGAATTCGAGGAAATGAAATCTTGATACAGTCTATCATACTCTGACCGAAGTTCTGCGTCAGGCGGCAAGGCTTCTTTTGATTGCCGTAATTTTGTCTGTCTCGGCTTATTCTCTTTGCTCAGGGCTTCCAACTCGCCTTTTATCTCGGTAAGAAGTTCTTCTACTTGTTCTATTTTCTTTTTGATGGTTTCAAGTCTATTCATTGATTCAAAACCCTTTCAACGTTTCGCCATAAATCTGCAAAGTGCTCTTCAAAATCACGGGGGAAGGCCCGTCCCGGTATCGCGCGCTTGATATCAACCCTTTCGGGAATGAACGAGTCCCAAGTCTCTATATACACCCCATCTCTACGCTTATCATCACAAACCACTTTTGATTCCCTCCAGTATCCTTCCGTTTCTCGTGTAAGCCTTCCTCCGTACAACTTGGCCTTATTCATAAAAACAGCAATTTTGGGATCGGGCCATGGCTGTATTCGGTAGCGAAGACCATCTATCATCAAACCAATGCCACGTGAGGCAAAAACATCGGGATTGACAGGGATAAGAATAAGGCTTGAACAACTCAGCACTGAATAAGAAAGGGCGGTAAAGTTTGGAGGGCAATCGAAGAAGACATAGTCGTAATCAAATTTCTTCGAATGTTCAATCTTTCCAAGCAAAGCCCTGATAAAGTGTTTGACTTTCTCTCTGTCAAAAACCTCAAGTTCGAGCCAATATAGATCAACCACCGACGGTACAAAATGAAGGTTGGGGCTCATTGGGTAGATGAAGGACGCATCAATCGGAAAATCGAAATACCCACCTTCCATCTTGTCATACTTCTCAAGGGCATCCAGGATGGTTTTTTTCTTCTTTCTATGCTTGTTTTCATACCAGCTTTCGAACTCCCCGTACATAGCACCGCTCTCTTGCAGTTGTACGGCGAGCGTGAGGCTCATCTGAGCATCTGTGTCTACAACCAAGACCTTCCTGCCTTTTTCTGCTGCATATTTAGCAAGAAGCCAAGTTACCGTTGTTTTGCCAACACCACCTTTGAAGTTGATAGTTGCGATCCCCTTCATTCGTTGCCTCCCGTGACCGTTGGAGACGATGTAGCACTGCTGCCTAACGCTCGGTATCAGCCGCGCCGCCACCAGGTGTCAGCCTGCATACCGTTGTTAACGGTCTCGTTCAATCCCCCCTCCTCATTGGACTTCAAGTAGGGTGCCGCTCAGACCGCAATACTCCAAGAGCTTCCTTGCGTTGGCGATACAACCAGGAGTACTGTAGTGGGTCTCAATGAACAATCCGTTACTGAGCTTCTTGGGTGCACGAAAGTCATCACCGTAACGGTGCTTTGGTTCGATATTCACGAGGTAGCGTTTGCGGCCTGAAATCATGGGACAGTTTTCCCTGCGCAATTTGCCTTTCTTGATCAACCACTCTGCTGTGTTCACCAAGATGTCGTAAGAATTCCTCACAGTAAAAGTGTCACGCTCGATCCTCATCGTCCTTGGGCACTGGCTGGGTGGAATTTCTATAGGGGCGAGTGGATGCTCTGGCTGAGGCGAGATGACCTCGTTCAGCCTTTCCAGAATGAAGTCCTCAGCTTCTTCAGGTGTAATATCGCAGTCCGGATGGGCCTCTTTGGCGATGGTCAGAAACACAGGAACTATGCCCTTCGTCAAACTCAGGGGATCTTCTAGTAACGACTCCCACACCTCGTCGAGCATTCCGAGTTTCGTTAGCAGCCTATCAATGCTATTGATGTTCGTGATTGACACAGTGTTCAGTTTTCTGACAATAGCGTTCATGTCGTCGTGTTCAATATCTATTTTCCAAACGATTCGTTCGGCCATCGGCGTTCCTTCCTGGAATGCACGGAAAAGGATCCAAACTGCACCGTTCGTGAGAATCCCATATGACACCCCCTGATTGAAGCAGTACTTCGCTAACTGGCCGAGTACTTGTCTTTCCTCAACATCAATAGACATCTTCTTCGCCTCGACGAACAGAACCTTCTTACCGTCCAACAACAAGCTGTAGTCGGGTACTCCCTCCTCCGCAGAGACGTTTGGTCGCACTTTGTCTGGGTCTTCCGTATCCCATCCGAGGCCTCTCAGAATCGGGTCAATGACTTGATTCCTCGTGGCCGTCTCGTTTTGCTCGTAGAACGACCGGTGTGCTCGAATTCGTGTGGTTACTCGCTGGATCAATTCTGAGAGTTCAAGCATCATCGCCTCCAGAGTCTATCCCGATGACCTGTGTTAGGCAGTTGGCGTGGATTGTTCTTCGGTATCGAAATATTCACTGGTCGTCGGCTGACGAAGGGGAAGATCTTCTTCCCTCGTATCTTCATCTTCCCGATGTAATTCGATAGCTTCACGAATCAACCTCAGGACCTCTCTTTTGACCTCGGCGACCGCGACACAACCCGAAGTCTGGGACACGGGGGCCAATAAATTTTTTCTCCCTCCTCCACAACCGCGACGCATTGCATCTTACACCCCTATTTCTGTCCGAGTCCAGCTTGTCTCAAAAAATGCTCTTGAGTGTTTGCCCGGTGGTAGGTTCAGTCTCAGCTTACCCTCCACAGTAACAGTTCCGGGCTTAATCGGCTGTCTGAAATTGGCGGGGCTGCCTTTCCAAGCATCTTGATGACAGCCCCTACCTTTACTCCGAACGAAGAATAGCTCCTTTTTTTTACCTCCGCAAGTGAACCAACCCGCTTAACGCTCGCGCTTCAGCCGCAAGCGGAGCATGTCGGATGGAAGCGCTTGTTGGGCGCCAGCGTCACCCTGGGGATGTTGCCGAACGCCCGCCTTTTCGAGGAATAGTAACAACTCTTCCACAAGCCTGTCTGCTCTTCTCTCCGGCTTCACCACGAGTTGCATCTGTGCTCATCGCCGCGTACTTGATCCAAAGGCGCGAGTTTCGGTAATCGGTAACTACCTGCCAAGCCTCAAAGTCTCGGTAGACACAGTTCGCCAATCCGGGACCGATACACACTTCGAGGAGCATCTTTGCGAAAACGTCTCAAGCTCTCCGAGTTCATCTTTCATCGGTTTGCATCTACCCGACATCTATGCACTGACACATGGCTTCCTAACGGCCTGCGCTTCATCTGCGCCGCCGGAGCGCAGCGGCCGGCGTCAGATGCAAGCCCGTGTTAGCTCGGCTTAGAGGCGAAACCCCATACAGATAACAGGCGGGTGGCATCGCGATTAAACGTCGAGTTCCCTGTTACCCAACCACTTCACTATTTCAGGATCTCGATGATCAAAGAAACAACTTCTTTTTGTGTCCAGGGTCGCAATGGCCGCCATTTCTTCGGCACTTAACTCAAAGTCGAACACGCTGATATTTTCTATCATCCTTTCTTTGCGGGTTGTTTTTGGGATAGCAACGATTCCTCTTTGCAAAAGCCAGCGGAGAATGACTTGAGCGACGCTTTTTTCATGCTTTGCGGCAATTGAACGGAGTAACTCGTTCTGAAAAATATTATTCCTTCCTTCTGCAAATGGAGCCCATGCCTCAACTTGAATGCCGTTATCTCGGAGAAATTTGTGGGCATCAATCTGCTGATGGAAGGGGTTCACTTCGATCTGATTTACCGCGGGCGGTATGTCGTTATGAATCATCGAGTCCATTATTCGGTCAGGAGGAAAGTTTGAAACCCCAATGGCTCTGACCTTGCCTTGTTGATAAAGCTGTTCCATGGCACGCCATTCGCCATAAACATCGCCAAACGGTTGATGGATCAGATACAGGTCAACGTAATCTAGTTGCAATCGCTTCAGGGATCTTTCAAAAGCTTTTATTGTGCCGTCATAGCCATTTCTCTGAATCCAAAGTTTTGTAGTGATAAACAGCTCTTCCCTTGGAACGCCACTTTGTTTGATACCCCTGCCAACCGCCTCTTCATTCTGGTAAGAAGCGGCAGTGTCAATCAGCCTGTATCCCGTTTGAATAGCCTCAATCACGCACCTCTCGCATTCGGTCAGATCAGTTATCTGAAAAACGCCGAAGCCCAGGATGGGCATTTCAACGCCATTGTTCAATTTTACAGTCTGCATAATCCCCTCCAAGGTCGTGCTGTATACGTGCCACCAAGATTGGTGCGCTAACGACCCGGCTCACCTGGCGCTGTGAAGCGCAGTGGAGCGGCATCAGGTGAGCGCCTTGCCAACTGTGGTCGTAGCGGCTTGCAACTGCCACGACCGCCGCCAGCGAACTCCCTGCCCCTCGGTCAACAAGCTACGCTTGGTGCCCTTCTTGCCCCGATCGGTGGGATTTGACTCCGTCTCTTCCTGCTCCAAAGGAGCCTTGCTCATGGCGCCGTCCACGACTTGCCATTCCCACTCCAGGCCCACCTGCTGATCGTAGACCAAGAGCCTAGCCCGCCACAACGGCTTGAAGACCCCGGCCTGGCACCACTCTTGAAAACGGTCGTGTACCGTGCTGGTAGCTCCCAGACTGCGCGGCAGCGCTTTCCACTGACGTCCGGTGCGCAGCACATAGTAAATGGCATCCATCGCTTGACCATCCGGCACGCATGGCCGTCCCCCTTGGGACCAGACTCCTGATGTGGCACCAGTGGCTCGATCTGGCTCCAAAGCGCGTCAGAGATGCGCCATCCACCGCAGGCTGATCAGTATCCTGTCATCTCCTCCATTGCACATGCCTAGTAGAGGAATATTGTACCCGATCAGAGGTCTTCGGATAGGCTCTGAGATAAGCGCCCAACGGCAGGGGGATAATCCGCGCGGTCACAGCCAGGCACGCCACGTGAACCAGAACAACACAAATGACCAACTGCCGTGCGTTGACGTGCGCGCAGCGCGGTCGGCTTCATTCCCGTGTTGGGCCGCCTCTTGATCTATTTGCTGCGCTTCCGGTTACCTTCACGAACGAGGAATTAGCCCTAACTGTTTCGCCATCGTCGCAGAGTCATAATACAACCGTGCCCGCCGAATCACGCCCCCTTCGACATCGTAGATTGCACACATTGGGATCTCGACGCGCTTGTTTGTAGGAGGCATGCCCATCAGGGAACCTGTATTAACGCCATGGAAGGTGAACTCCAGGACGATGGACTTGTCATCTGCGACAAGATTGCGGACTTCCGCGCGGGCTTCGGAGAATGCCGTGTGGTAGAACATGTCAAGCATTGCACTGATGGCCTCGCGCCCGCGTAGAGGTTCGACCTGACTGAAATCCTGAAATGTTGCGTCCTCTGCCATGAACTTGGGATCGTGATTGGCCAAGTAGGCCTGGACTACTTTGATGTTGTCTTGTGCTGACATTTTCTTCTCCTTTCAGGGTTGAACTGTGATTGGTTTCCGCATCAATACCGAGACCGCCCTTGCACGTGTTAGTGGGGCGTTGGGTGAATCACTTTCACTTACAGCGGATGAGCGTTTACCACCTCCTTAGACGATGAGGCTCTCCAGGGTGGCCGAGTACGGTACAGGTAATCATAGTGCTCAAGGTCTATCCGGGGCTATGCTGTCAACGATATCCTACGCTGACGCGCGCATCCATTGTGACAGAGCAGCCCAACGGGCGCGAGTTGAGCGGCTCCCCCGACGAGCATCGAAGCTCGTGGCTTTCGACGCGAGGAGTGGGGCGAAGCCGCGAAGCGGAGTCCGCTCCAACCGAGCGGTTGGCGCTTGCCGTGAAGATGAATCGTTTGATCCAGGCCACGTAAGCTTCTTTTGCTCTGAGGCTATAAGGCCTCACCCGGATTGCCTGACGCACCTCATCCGGGAGTTTGGGCTTACGTGCGCCGGCAGATTCTGACCAAAAAAGCAGGGCTGACCGCAGGCTGCCAACCGTTCCTTGGCGATGCCGACTCACGGGAGTTGAACCTTTTCAGCATCAGGCTCTCCATGGAGATGTATTCCCCTCACTGCAACCTCAATCAACCTACGCTTCCTAAAGGCGGCGAGAGTTTACACCGATGGCGACCTTCGGTCAAGTTAATGTTGGCCTTGGCCCCGTGAGCCCTGACGGATAGCTGTTGGTCTCTCGCGCGATAATGCCCCGGCAGAAGTGGACAGGCACAAGAGGAGCAGCCGATCAGGTGGATGAGAAGAGTCGCGGAGTGAGGGCAAAAATGGCGTTCGGGAGAACCGCCCGTGAAGTGTGGGACCGTTTCAACTTCAGAAAATTTCGGTTCATGTCTAAACAGGTCTGCAGTTCCAAGGATCTCATCACCGTTCTGACGTTGCCGCACCAGTTCTAGACCTGAACCCAAAGTTCTCACTCAATATTGGGGTTTCGGAGCACTTCGGCATCTCAATATCTCGTGGCCTGAAATTAACGGCGCCATCTGTGAAACGATGACGAGATGTGGCGAGCTTGAAAACGCAGGAGGGCTATGCTAGAGTGTGGCCTCACTGGCGTGAGGACCACGAGGGAAATTATCACAGCAACAAGGCATGTGAGAGGAGTGTGATGGATTCCGCCCTGATTTTGGCATCAGCCTTTCTGGGAGTTATCGGGCTCAGTTTCGCCGGGTTAACCTATTGGCAGGTCCTGCGCTATCCGGCCGGCGAAGGACTGATGATCGAAATCTCCAACGCCATTCACGAAGGGGCGATGGTCTTTCTCAAGCGCGAGTATAAGATTCTCGCGCTTTTCATCGTGGCTGTGGCCGTGGCCCTGTCCATTGGCCTTCCCGAGGGGAATAAAACGGCACTGTCCTTTATTGGGGGAGCGCTCTGTTCACTGCTGGCAGGTTTCTTCGGCATGAAGGCGGCGACGCGGGCCAATGTGCGCACAGCCGAAGCCGCCCGGCGTCACGGTCAACGCGCTGCCTTAATGGTGGCCTTCAACGGTGGATCGGTGATGGGAATGTCGGTGGCCAGTCTGGGATTGCTCGGCGTCGGCATTTTGCTCTACATCTATTTGCGCGTGCTGGCGTTCCCCCCGGAGAAAGTCGCTGCCATCATCAGCGGCTATGCGATGGGGGCCAGCTCCATCGCCCTGTTTGCCCGCGTGGGCGGAGGCATTTATACAAAGACGGCCGACGTGGGGGCTGATCTCGTTGGCAAAGTGGAAGCGGGAATTCCTGAAGATGATCCGCGCAATCCGGCCACCATTGCCGATAATGTCGGCGACAATGTGGGTGATGTGGCAGGAATGGGAGCCGACCTGTTTGAATCCTATGTCGGATCCATCGTGGCCACGATTGCGATTGCGGCGACGGCGTGGCTTCCGGGAGATCGCTTCTCCTGGATGGTGTTGCCGCTTCTGGTAGCAGCCATCGGCACATTGAGTTCGCTCGTCAGCCTGATGGCGGTCAAACTCCTGAGAAAGGCCGAACCGGCGACGGTTCTCAAAGCGGCCACCGTGATGGCGACTGTCCTCATGCTTGGGGGATCGCTGCTGGCCGTCATTCTCCTCGATCTCGATCTGCCGCAAAGCCCCGTCTATTACGGTCCGTTTTGGGCGATCCTCAGCGGGGCGATCTCCGGACTGCTGATCGGATATATCAGCGAGTACTATACCTCGAAGAGACCGATTCTGGAGATTGCCCGGGCGGCTACGACCGGACCGGCGACGAATGTGATCACCGGCATCGCCGTGGGGATGAAATCCACCATCCTGCCGGTTCTGGGCATTTGCTTGGCCGTGCTGGTGGCGCACCAGGTCGCCGGGCTCTATGGCATTGGTATTTCGGCCGTCGGCATGTTGGCCACGACGGGCTTGATCATGTCGGTGGATGCCTATGGACCGATTGCCGATAATGCCGGGGGAATTTCGGAGATGAGTCGGTTGGGACATGAGACGCGCAAGATTACTGACAGTCTAGATGCACTGGGCAATACGACGGCGGCTGTCGGGAAGGGATTCGCCATCGGCTCGGCGGCGCTCACGGCGTTGGCGCTGTTTTCCGCCTACAAAAGTGCGACCCAGCTACCCAGCATTGATCTCACCGATGCCCGCGTCGTCATCGGTCTTTTTATCGGAGGCACGATCCCCTTCTTCATCGCCGCCTCAACGATGTCGTCGGTGGGCCGCGCCGCGTTCAAAATGGTGGAGGAAGTCCGCCGCCAGTTTCGTGAAATCCGGGGACTCATGGAGGGTAAAGCCAAGCCGGATACGGCACGCTGCGTTGACATCTCGACGGCAGCAGCGCTCAAGGAGATGATCGCCCCCGGTCTGACGGCTGTTTTTGTCCCGGTTGTCGTCGGATTCCTTCTCGGGAAAGAAGCCCTTGGCGGCGTTCTGGCCGGAGCCACCCTCGCCGGTGTGATGCTGGCCCTGCTCATGGCCAACGCTGGCGGCGCCTGGGATAACGCCAAGAAGCACATTGAAAAGGGAAACTTCGGCGGCAAAGGCAGCGACGCTCACAAAGCCGCCGTCATCGGCGATACTGTTGGGGATCCCTTCAAGGATACCGCCGGGCCGTCAATGAATATCCTCATCAAGCTGATGTCCATCGTGAGTCTGGTCATCGCGCCCGTGCTCGGCGCAGGAGTCTTCTGAGGCAGGAGTGCGCATGAGATAGAGAACACACGCGGTCCGCACGTCCTTTCAGGGCACGCTCTCGTTTTTCGTACTTCGCGTCAGAGGGAGAAGGAGTGTTTTTGCCTCGGTGAGGGAGGGGGCGGCTCCTGTCTGTTCCGCGCGTGAATGAGAGGGAGGAGAAAAATGAGGATGTGTTGTCAGAATCGGAAAAATTCACAAGGCGTGGCGAGTCTTTCCTCGCTCCTGGCACTGTGGTCGTTGCTCAGCTTCCTTGTTGTTCATTTTTCTCTGCCTCCGCGGGCTGGATTATCCCGCTCCTCACCAGCAGAGACGGTGCTCCGGCGTGAGAGGCCCCAATCGAATGTCAGCAATCCAGCAGAGGAACTTGAGCGAGATCCATCCCATGTTGCTTTGACGGCACGTCCGAGAGGGAATGACACGGCCTCCCCTCATGAACCGTCGAGCACTCGCATTTTTCTGGCGACGGCCTATTGTTTGCCGGGACGGACAGCGTCGGGTTCGCCGGTTGGCCCCGGTGTGATCGCCGCCGATCCCGAAGTGCTGCCTCTCGGCTCGATTGTGCGTCTGGTTGCGGGGCGCTATTCCGGCACCTATACGGTTCTCGATACGGGAGCCAAAGTGCGCGGACACATGGTGGATATTTGGATGCCGAGCAAGGAGGAAGCTCGGCGTTTCGGCGTTCGCCGGGTCAAGCTCCAGGTCCTCCGGCACGGTTGGAAAGGGTCATCTCGCGGAGGCACCATCCCCTTCAGAAAAAACTCCTCCCGAGCGCAGGCTGTGACTGGTTCAACGCTCCGGCAAAGAGGGGCGCGCTGAAACTGGTTGTGGCCTGGCGAGAGTACCGTTGTTTGTTCTCAGACGTTGTGCTCCGCTAGTCTGTCCCGAGCTTCCTCATGGAAACATCACTGCGCATCTATCCGCAGCATCCGAGCCCGCGCAAGCGGGCAGTTCGAATCTAGCCTGGGGTGAACGCACGCGAACCCAGGACAGGCGACGCCTCAAAATTTTCTCCAGGCCCGCGGGACGCGGGCACACCCCTGGGAGGGCAGCGGTACCGTCTCATTCGCCCATGTGAGCAGTTGAACCAGGGATGTAATTTCTGCTGAGTCCGGGAGTGTTTAGGAAGTGGCGATCAAGATCGGTATTGGAAAGCTGACTCCACCCCGCCTTTGGTCCTGAACAACGGGTCATCAATCGGATCCACTTACTGCCCAATACGTTCAGGCATCGTGACCTCGTCAGCCAGCCCCGATGCCACCATGAAGACCTCTATGGCTCGGCTTCCCGCTTCAGTCGAAGTTTTCATCCACCCGATACCGATCGCGCAACTGAGCGATCAGGCCTCGATTCCATCCCGACACCCTACTGAAGTGATGAGCGCTGATGGCCAGACCATCCACGCGAGAGGACCGGCAGTGGGGACAGGGACTGTGAAGCCCTCGTATCGTCTGACCGCACTCCAGGCAAAGGGTGAACTCCGGCGCGGGAAGAAGCGACGCGCAGTGTGTCTGGTAAAAGGCGCGCGTGAGCAGCAACGTCATCGGAGCCGGATCGGTCGCCCGATCTCCCAGCCAGATCGGCGTCGTCACCCGATAACACCCCAGGTGGTGAAGAAGTCCCTCGATGCGCACCCGCTCCAGTGCGCTGGTCGGTGCTGCGGGAAGAACCTTCAGGGGATTGGTGTAGTAGACGTCCCCCGTCGCCGCGTCCCCGGAGACAACGCGGCTGGCCTGATCCGCCTCGCGCGAGCGAAGATCGAGACGGGCAAACCGATGCGCCGTCAGCTCATCATCGGAATCGGCGAGAACGAATCGGACGTTGTGCTTGAGGCTCAACCGCTCCGTCTCGTGAACGAGATGACCGAGGATGCGCAGGGCGAGGTCCACCGCTCGATCGGATTCGTGGAGATGTTTCTCGCCCAGGGCGGTCACCAGTTCGTCCAGTCCAATCGGGCAGATGAGGTGAGTCGTCCAGGCCAGTTTGAGGAAAGTAGCCTCCGAGCGGCGCAGCGCCAGCAAGGCGAGCGGGCCGTTTTCTCCCAGCGCCATCAGCTTTTCCAGGAAGACGCGCCGTTCCAGATGCGCCTGGGCGGCGACTTCCAACAGCTCCGTCAGCGATTGCAATACCGTCAACAGGTCGCCCTTGGCGCGATAGCCCAGGCGCGGGAGATTCAGGGCCACCGATTGCAATGACGCCGTGCGCCAGCGCCAGGTCTCCACCCGCTCATGGCTCGGTTCGAACATAACGCCGAATCGGGACCAGTAACTCAATCGTTCCTCCCGGTCGAAGACAAGGCGAAGACCTCCTTTGCTGACGGCGATCTGACCCACCAACTCCAGCAGAGGAGGAGCTGCCGGCGATGTCATCAACGAATCGGTGATATGAAGGATCAATCGGGGCGTGAGGAACGGACGGCCCGATCCGTCCCCCTCAAGATACACTTCCAGCAACTGGTGGAGAAATCGGCGGGCGGGGTCGGCATACTCGGCGTGTGTTTTTCCCGTCTCCTGACCGAGTGGACCGATGGCGGGGCGAGAGGCGAGATAGGGCGGCGCGTCCCAATCGAGATGGAGATCACAGGTGATGACCTGGCCGCCGCGCGCCACTGCCGGAGCCGACAGCTCGAAGACGAGGGCTTGTGCCAGTTGGCGCAGATCCCGATCATCACAGTCGGTGAGGAAAGGAGCCAGCGAAAAGTTCAAGCTGTCCCAGACGATCGGGCCGGACAAATAACCCTGCAAGGCCGCTGACATCTTCACGATATGGGCGATGAGCACTTCGGGATGGCGGGCCGGACGCGAGCTGGAGAAGTTGAAGGGCAGCGCCATGCCGTGCCGCTTGATGTAGTCAATCGAGCTGACCAGGGCATGGGGACGGTCAATGGCTCCGATGCCCTGGATGTGAATGTCACCCGTCAGATGAGCATCGGCCACGCGATCGGAAAAGACCGACAGGATGGCGTACTCGCGCTTGATCGCCTCGGCCAGCGTCAAACTCGTCCCCTCCGGCCCGTGCGGATGCGCCCCGGCCTCTCGCGCCGCTTGACGAATAATGCGGTCGGCATCATAGAGGGGAACGCCCAGCCGGGAGTGCGCCCGATGAGCTTTTTCCAGGCCGTACTCGATGAGTTTGGCGTCTACCAGCTCGCGGATGAGCGAGGAACTCAAGGCGCGAATTCCCGACCGGATGATCAACTGTTTGATCTCCTGGCTGATGCGGGTCGCCATCTCGACGTCGAGTCGCGCCTCTCGCACCAGCGCATCAATGATATGCTGGGGATCAAACCGAACGAGATGCTCATCCGACCGTCGGACGTAGAGTTCAACTTCAGCTCCCGAAAGCTCATCCGTCACCGGCGGCTCCTCACTGTACCACCTTTGCTTTTCCATCGTGCGTCCGTGTGATGGCGATACGGTACATCAAAATCTTTTTCCGTTCAAGCGGGCTCCGAGTATAATAGGCAAGCGACGATGAGCGAAAGAGGGACCGGAAGTGCAACAACCGGGAACGAGCAAGTGGAATCATTGCTTGGATTTTAACCGCGAGACGGAAGCCGCATAGCTTATCATGACAGTTCGAGTCCGATTTGCCCCAAGCCCCACCGGTCATTTGCACGTCGGCAACGTGCGGACGGCTTTGTTCAACTGGCTCTTTGCCCGCCAGCAGGGGGGACGTTTCATCCTGCGGATCGAGGACACCGATCTTGAACGGTCGCGTCGGGAGTACGAGGAGCAGATGCTCCAAGACCTGAGGTGGCTGGGGCTGGACTGGGATGAGGGACCGGACGTGGGCGGCGACTATGGCCCCTATCGCCAGAGCGAGCGCCTGGATATCTATCGCCACTACGCGCGTCAGCTTCTGGAGGGCGGCTGGGCCTACCCCTGCTTCTGCACGGAAGAGGAACTCGAGCGGGAACGCGAGCGCGCCGTGGCCGAACACCGACCGTATGTTTACTCCGGGCGTTGTCGCCATCTGCCGGCGGAGGATGTGGCGCGTCGCCTCCACGCACGCGTACCCCATACGATCCGCTTCCGCGTGCGCCCGGGGCTCATCATCTGGGATGATCTCGTGCGGGAACGGGTGCAATGGGAGGCAGCCCTCATCGGTGATTTCGTCATCCTCAAATCCGACGGATGGCCGGTCTATAACTTCGCCGTGGTGGTGGATGATCTGCTCATGCGCATCACCCACGTCATTCGCGGCGACGGTCATCTGCCGAACACACCGCGCCAGCTTCTCCTCTACGAAGCTCTGGGGGCGACACCTCCGCTGTTTGCTCACCTCTCGACAATTCTCGGACCGGACGGAACCAAGCTCTCGAAACGGCATGGGGCGACCTCGCTCGGCGAATTCCGCGAGCGCGGGTATCTGCCCGACGCCCTCTTTAACTTTCTCGCCTTGCTCGGATGGGCTCCTCCCGAGGGCCAGGGCGAAGTTCTCTCGCGGGAAGACCTGCTGGCGCTCTTTCGCCTGGAGCGCGTCTCCAGGGCTCCGGCGATCTTCGACGTCACCAAGCTCAATTGGATGAACCGGACCTATCTCAAGGCTATGCCGCGAGAGAGAGTCGTCCAGTCCGCTCTGGTCTATCTGCAGAAGGCCGGTCGCCTCGGTTCGGAACACGACGAGCGCCTGCGCGCCTGGCTGGAGCGCGTCGTTGATGCCGTCTTCACTCATCTGGAGACGCTCTCGGACATCGTCGAGCAGACGAGCATTATTTTCGACTACGATCTGGAAGCCGCTCGTGCCTATCCCGAGGTGGCACATCTGCTCCAGGATAGGGAGGCCCTCGATGCCCTGCGGGTGCTTGATGCGGAACTGGCGCGGGAGACCACCATCACCAGGGAAACCTTCCGTGCTGCGTGTGCCCGCGTCTCCCAGCGTACTGGCCGAAAGGGACGGGCGCTCTTCCATCCCATTCGTCTGGCGCTCACGGCTCGTCCGTCCGGCCCGGAACTGGATAAGCTGGTCCCGATCTACGAAGAGGGTTCGCGGTTGACTCTACCTCGACCTGTGCTGTCGGTTCGGGCGCGTCTCCAGCGATTCCTCCAGTGGGCCACGCACGCACCGGCTCCCGGTATCGAGTAGGGAGGAGTTTCGATGGATGCGGAACGTCTCTTCTTCCGTATCAATGGCCTCTTTTGCTTCGCCGTCGCGATTGACTTCCTCTGGAATGCCGGTCTCCTGTTGCGATCCTCGGCGAGAATTGATCCGCAGGCCGCCGGGAACCTCGATCAATTCCTGCAATCTTACCTCCGTGATCTGGCGGGCGGAGCCCCGTATCTGCTTTCGCTCGTCCATTATCTTCCGGCGATGATGATGATCTCGCTCATGCTGGCCTTTTACCTCTATCTGCACCGGCGCTCGCGGCCGCTGTCGCTTCTGGCCCTTATCTTCGGTCTCGTGCTCAGCGGGATGCTGATCGTGCGCCAGTTTTCCGCCGGTCAACTGGCACAACTGGCCGTCAGATTCATCGGCGAGCCCGATCCCACGTCGCGCGTGGCCGTCTTCAAAGAGGCGAGCACGCTCTACGGTCTCTACCTCGCTCACGGGTTGCTCGTCAACCGCGCCAGCATGGTCGCGTATGCCTTCATCGGCTGGCTCTTTCGCAAGAGCTACAGCTTCTACGAGGTGATCGTGGGAACAGCCTTCCTGGCCAGTTCCGGCGTCTTGTTCTTCCATGAGATTTCCCGGCGCTTGCTGGGAAGCGCGGGCGACTCCGCCACCTTCGCCATTCCCGCCATCGCCTTCGCCCTGGCTGGCGTCGTCCTGCTTCGCGTCCGCGGCCGAGGGGAAAGCGAGGACTGATCCCCCTCAAATCACCACAGACGCCCGGGGATCGTCTCGCCACTCCGCGTCCCTCTCCAGTCACCTGCAGTCACCCGCTACAAAGTACCGATCAACACAGTTCGTCTTCGGGGTGCCGCATTCTCTCGAAGTGCTTTGAAAGGGAGGAGGCTGAGGCCCTTGACAGGGACTGTGGGATCGGCAATATTTGGTTCCTACAAATATTAGAGAGGCGAAATGACATCGCGGGGGAATCGGTGGGTGGAGCAGATGCATCGCGTGATCCGCGAGCTGATCGCCAAGTACCAGTGTCTCGATCGGAACCAAATCTGTTGCTACGGGATCTCGGTGGCCCAGTGTTACGCCCTGCGGGCCATCGCCGAGAATCCCCGGATCACCATGAACCGGTTGGCCGATGCCGTGAGTCTCACCGTGAGTACCATCACGCGGATTGTGGATCAACTGGTGGAGAAAGGGCTGGCCCGACGGATACCGGATCCTCAGGATCGTCGCGTCTGCCGCGCCGAGCTAACCCCACGGGGCCGCGCTCTGCTCCAGCGCATCGAGCGCGAACTCCTGGAGATGGAAAGAGCGGTTCTCGCCCGGATGACGCCCGGCGAGCAGGCTGCTGTGGTTCGGGCGCTCCGCGAGCTTTCTCAAGCGGTGGATGAGTGGCGGTCTCTCGCCACCTCTCAGCCTCTGAAGGGAGGACGCCATGCCAGAAAACGAAAAATCGGAAAAGTTAAACGGTGAACAGATCAAAGCTGCCGTCAAACGCGCCTACGGCGAACGTGTCACCGGCTGTTGCTCTCCCTCGTCGGTGGTTCCTCTGGCCGGGACGAAAAAGAAATGGGTCAGCAGGCTCGGATACGCCCAACGGGATGTCGAACGGCTGCCCTCGTCCGCCGTCGAGTTTTCCTTCGGCTGCGGAAATCCGCTGGCCCTTGCCGATATATGGGAAGGAGCTGTCGTGCTCGATCTCGGATCGGGCGCGGGGATGGATTGCCTGTTGGCCGCGGAGAAAGTGGGACCGACGGGGAAAGTCATCGGCCTCGATATGACTCCGGCGATGATCGAGCGAGCCCGGGAAAACGCTCGCGCCGCCGGCGTGACCAATGTCGAATTCCGCCTCGGCGACGCCGAACAGATGCCCGTGGAAAGCGAGAGCGTGGATTGGGTCATCTCCAACTGCGTCATCAATCTCACTCCGAACAAGAGGAAGGTCTTCGCCGAAATTTATCGGGTCTTGAAACCCGGCGGTCGCGTCTCCATCAGCGATATTGTACTCGGCGAGCCCCTGCCCGAATCGGTTGCTCGCAATGTGACGGCCTGGGTGGGCTGCGTCGCCGGAGCCATCACCGAAGCCGAGTATCTTCGCGCTATGCGCGATGCCGGTTTAACCGGTGTCCGGGTTATCTCCCGATGGGTCTTGAGTCGTGATGAGCTTGGCGCTTTCCTCGCCGATTGCTCGGAGAATCTGGCACTCTCCGGGAACGCCGCGAAGGAACTGGACGCCGCTCTGGAGGCGGTGGAGGGAAACGTCTGGAGCGCCCGAATCGTGGCCGAGAAACCCATCCGCTGACGGGGATGTTTATCAAGCGTGGATTGCCCGTCCTGAAACGTTGAAATTCCGGGAGCGCACGCATCGTGCAATCTTAAACCGACGGGCGAGAAGCCTGCGCTCCCCCCGGGAGACTTTCCAGGAGAAAAAAGCGATGACTCTTCTTGAAGCGATGAGACAGCACGATTATGAAGAGGTGATTGCGCTGAACAACAACCGTTCGGGCCTGCGGGGATTCATCGTGATTCACGATACAACCCGGGGACCCGCTCTGGGAGGAATTCGCGTCTGGCGCTACGAGGATGAGGCGGAGGCGCTGGCCGATGGACTCCGATTAGCCCGCGCAATGACGTATAAAGCGGCACTGGCCGGACTCGACTGTGGAGGAGGGAAGGCGGTTGTCATCGAGCACCCGGAGATGCGACGGGAGGAGGCAATGCGGTTTCTCGGTCGCGTGGTGGAAAGCCTCCATGGGCGATTTCAAACGGGACGCGACCTGGGACTTACCGATCAGGACATCGCCGTGCTGCGTCAGGAGACCCGCTACATCGGCTGTGAAGGTGCCGAATCGGATGACTACACGGCCCTCGGCGTGATGTGTGGGATCCGTGCCTGTCTGGATCATCTTACCGGAGGGCAGCATACGCTCTCTGGTCTCCGGGTCGCCATTCAAGGACTCGGAGGAATTGGGTGGCGATTGGCTCAAGTGCTGCGCGATGCCGGCTGTCATCTCATTGTGACCGATATTGACCGGGAGAAGACGCACCGCGCCGAAAGCGAACTTGGGGCGACGGTCGTCTCGCCAGAGGAGATTTATTCGGTGGAGGCGGATGTCTTTTCGCCCTGCGCGGTGGGAGGTGTCATCACCCAAGCGACGCTGCCTCGTCTGCGAGTCCGCATCATCGCCGGATCGGCTAATAATGTTCTGGCCGACCCATCTCTGGGGTGGCATGTGCGCGAACGCGGCATCCTTTACGCCCCGGATTATCTGATCAACGCCGGGGCCCTCATTCACGGAGCCAATCTCTACCTTAAGGGGAAGAAGGACAATCGCGCCGAAGTCATGGAGATTTACGACCGCATGCGAGAGGTCCTTCGCCGGGCTGATGAGGAGAACCTTCCGACCAACGTCATCGCCGACCGATTGGCCGAGCAACGGGTGAAACCCTTCAAGACGTACCGCGACCTGTTCTGGAATTCACCGACACACGCTCAGGAGGTTAACGAGCCTACCCGAGGCTGCTGTGGTTGATGGCTCGATGACACAGGAGGATCGGCCCACTTTCAATAAGCGTTTCACACGATTTGTGACCTATCCAGAGCGGCAGAGTTCGGCCTCGCTCGCGCGGGAGCTGAACCCGACGAATTCGATTCCCCCGTTGAGGCATGCTCGATGGGCCTGCGGGGCGGTGTCCTGCTGCTGAGCCTTTTTCACCCGCTCCGGTGAAACCAGATGAGATGCCGCTCCTTCTCAGAGCACTTCCCGTGCCACTGCTACGGCCAACAAAAGGAGGGCGACAATCCAATAGACCCCAATCGCCGAGCTTTGGCTCCCGGTGCTTCTCGGCGAGCCGGTGAATCCTCCGAAGACCATGTCGCTCCCAAAAGCGACCAACCTTGCTTCATGTAGAGGCGAGCAGTTCCAACCCGTTCGGGTCCAGGAGACCACCCGGGAAGATGGGACAGGCTCAGGAGCCCTTGGGCCATCGTAGTCCAGCCGGGCGAAGTCGGAGACGACCCCGTGCAAGACATGATCGAGGTGCTGACGTCCTTCCGTGTCCGCCTCGACGAGGCACCGGTCGGCCCGGAACAAGACAAGGGGGATCCTGGAGGTCACCCAGCGTGAGGCTTAAGCGCACCTTCCGCTTAGAATCGCTCCGAGGGGAGGTCATTTGTCCGGGGTGTCTCGGAAGTGTGCTGGTTGACACCCTCGGAGGGGTCTAGTATTCTGTTGGCTTTCGGAAAACGACTCCGTTTCGCAGGAAGGAGAAATGAAACGCACATATCAACCAAACAATCGGCGGCGCGCAAAAACGCACGGCTTCCGCATTCGCATGAGGACCAAAGGCGGGCGCGACGTTTTGCGCCGTCGGCGTCGCAAGGGACGCTATCGGCTCACGCCCGAGCATTACTAGGAAATGCGACACGGGCGAGCGAAACTGCGAATGATTTTTGCCGGAGCCACGAAGATACGCTTTCTGCTGAATAGGCCGTGCGCCGGTAGTGCTCTCCTCGCCTGACGCAGGTAACTGGGCCAATGCGGAGACATGCCCGATGAGCGGTTCACAAAAGCCGAACGGCTCCGTAAACGACCGGAATTTCGCCAGGTCTACGCGGCAGGACGGCGCTACAATCTCCCCCTGTTCACTGTCTTTGCTCTTCCCACGCCGCGGGGAAAGACACGGTTAGGCGTGACCGTGACGAAGAAAATTGGCCGAGCGGTCAAACGCAATCGCGCCAAGCGGCTGATTCGGGAAGTCTTCAGAAGAAACAAAAACCGCATCGGAGGATCATTCGATCTGGTCGTCAACGTCAAGGACAAACTGATCGAAGCGACCTATCGGGAGGTGGAAGCCGATTTTCTCACCTTCATCGCTCGCTTGCGGAAAGACTATCGCAGCGAAGTCTCATGACGCGCCTTGCTCTCATCCTGTTGAGACTCTATCAATACGCGGTATCGCCGCTTCTGCCGCCGTCATGTCGCTTTTTTCCGAGCTGCTCGGAGTATACCTATCAGGCGATCCGACGCTTTGGTATAGCGAGAGGAAGCTGGCTGGGTCTTCGCCGGCTGTTGCGCTGTCATCCGCTGTGTCCTGGTGGTTATGATCCGGTCCCGGAGCGGGTACCACCGCTTTGGCGGCGGAATCTTCGGAAGAATTTGGTAACGCCCCTGGCGGGCACTGAATAAGTCTATGGAGAAACGAGTCCTCATTGCCTTCTTGCTCTCAACCGCGATTCTGGCGGTATGGTATTACTTTTTCACGCCGCCTGCTCCAAAACCCACCACACCCACAACGGGGCAGCAGGACAAACCATCTCCGCCTCGCTCGCCGGAAACACCTGCGGCGAGTGGTGCGCCATCGGTGGGGAGCATCTCGCCATCAGTTGAAATTCCCGAACGTGACATTCGGATTGAAACTCCGCTCTGGCGTGCGACCTTCACCAACCGAGGGGCCGTCGCCAAAAGCTGGTCCATCACCCACCTTCTCAACGGAAAACGCGTCCTCGGTGATGATCGTCAGCCGCTCGAACTGGTTCCCCAGACTCCCGATGTGGTGGAAAAACTAGGTCGTCCCTTTGCTCTCATCGCATCGGACGAGGCGATCACCCGCCTGCTCCAGAAGAGCACCTACGAGATCTCACCGGACACACCCCTGATTCAAATCGGGGAGAATGAGACCCGGCGGGTGACATTCACCTACCGGAACGACGCCGCTCAACTGGAAGTGATCAAAACGCTCACCTTTTACGGCAATCGCTATGATTTTGAGCTGGCGCTCGACGCCAAATATCGCGGCCAGCCACTGCCGCTTGAGCTGGTGATCGGTCCGAGCTTTGGCGATCAGAGCATCAAGAAGATTGATTCCTACACCAAGACCCCTCCTCTGGTCGTCGCCTATCAGAACGAGGACGCCGAGCGCATCCGACCGGAAAGTGTGCCCTCACAGCCTCTGACCGGTTCGATTCGATGGGCGGGAGTTGAGGACAACTACTTCGCTCTCGTCGCCATTCCCCCTCAACCGCTTGCGCACGTGAAAGTCACCGGCACCACCATCAAAGAGAGGATTGATGACGAAGAGATAGAACGTCACTTCATCGCGGCGACTCTTCCCTTCCCTCCGGCTCAACGCTATCGCTTTTTCGCTGGGCCGAAGGATTTGCGGGCGTTGCGCACCCTGGATCAGCAACTGGGTGGAGTGGGGCTCGAAAGCGTCATTAACTACGGGGCTTTTGCCTTTATGGTGAAGCCGCTCCTGCAATGGATCTTGGTTCCCGCGCTTCATGCGACGCATCGGTTCAGCCAGAACTACGGTGTTGACATCATCCTCATCACCTTCGTCATCAACATGTTTTTCTTCCCTCTCCGTCGCACGAGCACCATCAAGATGCGCAAGGCTGTTGCCATGCAGCCGCGCCTGCGCGAACTGCAGGAGAAAATGAAAGGGCTGAAAAAGACCGATCCGAAGTTTCAGGACCTTCAGATGGAACAGCTCAGGCTCATGCGCGAGGCCAATCCGTTTAGCGGATGCCTGCCGCTGCTTCTGCAGTTGCCGATCTTCTGGGCATTTTTCATCCTTTTGACCGTTTCCCTGGAGTTGCGCCAGGCCCCCTTCTTCGGCTGGATTGATGATCTTTCATCGCCCGACCGGTGGCATGTGTTGCCCATCGCTATGTGCCTCTCGATGATCGCATCGAGTCTCATCATGCCGCAGCCGACCGGTGATCAGCAGCAAAAGGTGCAGCGGTTCATGATGGCCTATCTGATGCCGATTCTGCTGACCTACTTTTTCTTCTGGCGCGCGCCGAGCGGCCTGGTCCTTTACTGGATGTTCAGCAACATCGTCACCATTGCCCAGCAGTACTTCATCAACCGGATGCTCGGCAGCCCGGCTGCTGCCCCCGATAAAGAGAAAGTCGCCAAGCCTGCCGTTTCATCATGACCGATGACGCTCTCTCGCGTCAGACTGAGCATCGTTCGCCAGCTCCCGCAACTCAGGATACAATCGTTGCTCTCTCCACCCCGATGGGGCGCAGCGGTCTGGGCGTCGTCCGGCTGAGCGGCCCACGCGCCCTGGCCATTACATGTCAGTTGTTTCGTCCCAAAGCGGCCCCTTCGCTGACTCCTCATCGAGCTACCTTTGGCACGCTTCATGAGCCTCAGACCGATGAGCTCGTTGACGAAGCCGTCACCACCTTTTTCCCCGGCCCTCATTCGTATACCGGTGAGGATGTCGTCGAGATCAGTTGCCACGGAAGTCCCGTCATCCTCCGACGCGTCGTTGAACTGGCCCTTGAACTTGGAGCGCGGCTGGCGCGTCCGGGCGAGTTCACCCTTCGCGCCTTTCTCAATGGCCGCCTGGACCTGACCCAGGCAGAAGCCGTCCGCGATCTGATCGAGGCTCAAACAATTTATCAAACCAAGGTTGCCCTGCGACAACTTCACGGCAGCCTCTCGCAGATGCTTCAGCCCCTCAAACAATCCCTCATCCATGCTATCGTTCACCTGGAAACAGCGGTCGAGTTCGCCGATGAAGATGTTACCCCTGAGAGTCGCCCCTCACTCATCGGACGGCTTGACGATCTCCTCACCCACCTGAGCGAGATCGAGAAGACGTTCCGCACGGGCCGCATCGTGCGCGAAGGCATCCAGTTGGCCATCGTGGGGAAACCCAATGTGGGAAAATCGAGCCTTTTCAACCGCCTGCTGGCGAAAGATCGCGCCATCGTGACCGAAATTCCCGGAACAACTCGCGATGCCCTGAGCGAGGCGGCTTCCATTGATGGTATCCCCGTCAACCTCATTGATACCGCAGGAATCCGCCATACCACCGACCGCGTCGAGAGCATCGGCATCACCCGAAGCCGACAGGCTATCGCCGATGCCGATCTCGTGCTCGTCGTTTTGGATGCCTCCCAGCCCCTGGACGAAGACGACCGGACTGTTCTTCATGATACAGCCAAACAGCCACGACTCATCGTGGCCAACAAAAACGATCTGCCGCTCCGGTGGAAAACGGCGGATTTGGAGGCTTGGGGTGTACGCGAACCCCCCATCTCCGTCTCGGCTCTGACAGGAGATGGGCTCGATGCGCTCAAGCAGGAAATTCTGAAAGTCGTCCTGGGTGGCCGCGTCCATCCCGAAGATGTTATACTTACCAACGTTCGGCACCACCGCTTGATCGTTGAGGCGATGGAGGCTGTGCGAAGGGCAGTTCGGGCGTTGAGCGAAGGTTACTCGGAAGAAGTTGCTCTGGTTGGACTTCACGATGCCCTGCGCGCGCTGGGTGAAATCACTGGCGAGGTCACGGTTGAGGACATCCTTGATCAGATCTTCTCAACATTCTGCATCGGAAAATGAATCGTTGGTTTGATCAGGACTTCGACGTTATCGTCGTGGGAGGGGGTCACGCCGGCTGCGAAGCGGCCCACGCGGCAGCTCGCATGGGATGCCGGACGGCACTGGTAACTCTTGATGCCACACTCATCGCCCAGATGTCCTGTAATCCCTCGATCGGCGGGATCGCCAAGGGACATCTCGTCCGCGAAATTGATGCCTTGGGTGGACTCATGGGCATTGTTACCGATCGGATCGGAATTCACTTCCGCGTCCTCAATCGAAGTCGAGGCCCGGCCGTTCAGGCTCCCCGGGCACAATGCGACCGCGCAGCCTACCGCGAAGAGATGCAACGCTGGCTCCACCAAACCCCCAACCTTGACATTATCGAAGGAGAAGCAGCCGACCTGCTTATCGAGAATAACACGATTCGAGGACTCCAGCTAACCGATGGCCGGCGACTCGCCGCTCAAGCAGTGATTCTGACAACAGGTACGTTTCTCAACGGCCTCATTCATATCGGACGCTTGAGGTTCACGGCAGGCCGGATGAGCGAAAAGCCGTCGCTTAAGCTCGCAGCCTCGCTTCGACAGATTGGTTTTCGGGTGGGCCGACTCAAGACAGGAACCCCCCCACGACTCGATGGTCGCACAATTGACTTTTCTCAGGCCGAACGCCAACCGAGCGATGATCCCCCTCAGCCCTTTTCTTTCACAACGGAACGAATCACACAGCCTCTGGTTGACTGCTTCATCGTCCACACGACGCCGGAGTCGCATGAGGTTATACGACGAAACCTAGAGAAATCAGCACTTTATAGCGGGCAGATCACGGGTATCGGACCTCGCTACTGCCCCTCCATCGAAGATAAGATCGTCAAGTTTCCCGATAAAGAGCGCCATCAAATTTTCCTTGAACCCGAAGGCTATTTCACCGATGAGATCTACCCCAATGGGATTTCATCGAGCATGCCCGTTGAGGTTCAGCTCGAATTTGTGCGCTCAATCCCCGGACTCGAACGGGCAAAATTTATCAGACCGGCGTACGCTATTGAATATGACTTTGTTGACCCAACCGAACTCTATCCCTGGCTGGAGACCAAGCGCGTGGCCGGACTCTTTCACGCGGGGCAAATCAACGGGACGACCGGCTATGAAGAAGCGGCGGCTCAGGGGATTATGGCAGGCATTAATGCGGCTTTGAAAGTTCGGGGGGAGGATCCGCTTGTGCTCGGCCGATCTCAAGCCTATATTGGGATTCTGATTGACGACCTCGTGACCAAGGGCGTTGATGAACCCTACCGCATGTTCACCTCACGCGCAGAGCTTCGGCTGCTCCTCCGTCACGACAACGCTGACATGCGGCTGACGGAGATCGGATATCGGTTGGGACTGATCTCGCCAGAGCGATATCGCCTTTTTGTGGCAAAACGCCAGAAGCTCGAACGGCTCAAGCACCTCTTCAGCTCGATTCGATTGGGGCCGACGACGCCAGGTTATGACCGCTTCTCTTCCCTCACGGGCATCTGCCTGAACGAACCGGTTTCACTGGCACAGTTGATTCGTCGTCCCGAGGTTCAGAGTTGGCATATTCTTCCCCTCTTGCCCGACTCACTCCGGATGGAACTCCGAGACGGTGAGCTTGATGTCGCGGTGAACGATTTGAAATACGAGGGGTACATTGAAAGTCAGCGGCTTCTGGCGGAAAAGCTTGAGCGACTGGAGGCGCGACGGATTCCTGAGGACCTGAACTTTGCCGAGATACCGGGACTATCACGGGAGATGCGAGAGAAACTCACCCGCGTCCGTCCCTGCACCCTGGGGCAAGCTCAGCGCATTCCGGGCGTAACGCCAGCCGCGATCGCCATCTTAAACCTCCATCTCGACCTGAGATCCCGACGTGAGAAGAAGTGAGAGAGAACGGGAGTTTGTCGAACACCTTGTTCGGCTTGCTCCACATTTTGGGCTTGAACTTTCGGCTGAGGTTCTCGAGAAACTGGCGTCTCACTACAGCTTGATTCTCCGATGGAATGAAAGGGTGAACTTGACTTCAACCCTTGAGCCGGCAGAGATCGCTCAGTTTCACTATCTGGAGTCGCTTTATGGGGCGACGCTGCTAAAGGCCGAACATGTCGTAGACATTGGTTCGGGGGCAGGATTTCCCGGATTAGTGATGGCCGTCTTTTGGCCAGAACTCAAGGTCACGCTCATTGAGAGGAATCGGAAGCGGGCCGTTTTTCTTCAGGAAGCGCTCTTTAAGCTTGGACTCGCACGGGCGAATGTTTTTTTCGGGTGCTATCAAGAATATCCGAGCAGAGACTTTGATGCCGTAACCTGTCGTGCTCTTGATCGAATGCGCCAGGAACTTCCGTCCCTTCTTCGCTTTGGCTCATCCACCCGTCAGATTCTCATATTCGGCACGCCGGTGCTGGCCTCCTGGGTCGAAAAGGCCGCGCAAGGGAATTGGACGGTGAGCCGGTACAAGATTCCTCTGTCTCGTGAACGAATCCTGACGATCCTCCATCGGAATTGACCCTGTTCCACGTGGAACATGAGAAAAATTCTGCTTTCCTTTCCCAGCAATTTGTGCTATCTTGTGGAAAAATTCTGGCCGTGGGAGCACCCTTTATGGGGAAGATCATTGCTGTCGCGAACCAAAAAGGGGGAGTTGGCAAGACAACAACGGCCGTCAATCTAGCCGCCTCGCTCGCCCTCCAGGGCCTACCTGTATTGCTCGTGGACATTGATCCACAAGCCAATGCGACCTCCGGTCTGGGCCTCAAGCGCGGGACGCTCACCAAATCAATGTATCACGTCCTCATCCTCAATGAGCCAATTCGTCACGTTATCGTCAACACAGCCATTGAAAAACTCTCTGTAGCACCGGCAGAGAGAAACCTCACGGGAGCGGAAATCGAATTAATCGAAGTGGACCGGCGTGAGTTTCGCTTGCGCGAAGTCCTTCAGCCCATTTGCGATGATTATGAGTTCATCCTCGTTGACTGCCCCCCCTCACTCGGTCTGCTCACGCTGAATGCTCTCACCGCAGCCCACTCCGTCCTCATCCCCATCCAGTGCGAGTACTATGCCCTTGAAGGAGTCTCCGAGTTGTGGGATACCCTCATCCGCATCCGTCGAAATCTCAACCCAACACTCTCAATCGAAGGATTCCTCCTGACGATGCACGATGAACGAACCAACCTCTCCAACCAGGTCATGGCTGATTTGCGGGACTTCTTAGGCTCACAGGTCTTCAAGACCGTTATCCCACGGAATGTGCGACTCGCTGAAGCACCAAGTCATGGCAAACCCGCTATTTTATACGATAGCAAATCGCGCGGAGCTGAGAGCTATCTCAATCTCGCCAAGGAGGTCCTCAACCATGACAAGAAAGGCACTGGGGAAGGGGCTTAGTGCCTTACTGGGTGACGCTAAGCCACCTGAAGAACGACTCGTAGAACTCGACATTGACCTTATTGATCCCAATACCCACCAACCACGGACCCGCTTCAGTGAGGAGAAATTACAGGAGCTTGCCGCCTCGATTAAAACCAATGGAATCGTTCAACCCGTTATCGTTCGCCGTCAAGGCCTGCGCTATCAGCTTATCGCGGGTGAGCGCCGATGGCGAGCAGCTCAGCTTGCCGGCCTGAAAAAAATCCCAGCCGTCATTCGTGACGTCGCCGATAATCAACTCCTTGAACTCTCACTTATTGAGAACATCCAGCGCGAAGACCTTAACCCGATAGAGGAAGCCCATGCCTATCAGCGTCTCATCGAGGGACTGAAGCTCACCCAGGAGGAAGTCGCCCAACGCGTCGGCCGTGACCGATCCTCTGTGACAAACTATTTGAGGCTTCTCAAGCTCCCGCAGGAAATCCAAAAGCTCGTCGAGGATGAAAAACTCTCCATGGGGCACGCTCGTGCCTTGCTCGCTTTGCCATCGCCCCAGATGCAAAAACATGTCGCCTCGGAGATCCTCTCACGAAGCCTCTCGGTCCGTGAAACAGAACGAATGATCCAGCGCCTTCTGACACCCGGGAGCAAAAGGAAGACGACTTCTAGCCAGATTAGCGATCCCAACATCCGAGCCGCCGAGGAGAAACTCTGCCGATGGCTGGGAACCAAAGTGAGGATTATCCCCAATGGAAGAGGTGGGCGCATTGAAATTGAATATTACTCGGATTCGGATCTTGATCGAATCTTCAATCTTATCCTTCACAAAGGAGTAGCAGACAAATGAAATTCCGCAAAACCAAGCCAGTGGAAGTACGCGGTTTCTTAGACGAGGGAACTGAGGTGATCGGCGACTTGAAGTTTTCAGAAGTACTTCATCTGCATGGCCGTATCAAAGGTAAAGTATTATCCGACGGTGAAATTGTCGTTGGAGAGAAGGGAATTATCGAAGGCGATGTTGAAGTGGGCGTCCTTACTCTGGGTGGGACACTCATTGGCAACATCATTGCCAAGCAAAAAGCCTACTTCCTCAGCACGGCCAAGGTTCGCGGCGATGTCTGCACTCCAATACTGCGCGTTGACGAAGGGGCGAGCTGGGAGGGGTCCATCACAACTAGTAGAAAAGACGACCGCCAGGAAAGCAAGCCGCACATTCGCGCGGCCGCCGCTGACCTTGAGACTGTTCGTTAAAAGGGGATAGGCACTATGGAAGAAACCAAAACACCAGTAGAACAACCCGATCAGGACATTAGCTACCACGCCGTTGAGAAAGACGGCGAAATTACGGCCATCTGGGAAATGAGAGGCAGAAAGCACATTCGAACTATTGATCCCAAAAGCGCCGAAGGGCGCCGAATTCTAGAAACATATAAACCGACAGAAAAATAGGCCTGCCTGCCCAGTGCCAAATCATTAACAGGCGTACTGCGTTACGACTTCCCTCCATCCTGCAAGGGGCAGGAGGAGGAATTACTGCCCGCTTCTTAAGCCTAAAAGGGAACGTGTCACAAGTTCCTGAAAACATAGACGATGGGACTGACTTCGGTACTCTGAGGTGGAGATGGTAGGGTATTTTTCGGCTCGTGGACGGGCGGATTTTCGAGTTCTGATCACATACCATTTTTTGCAAAAGTCAAGAGGCATTGCGCCGATAAAGCTGAGGACACTGCCTGAGGGGACTGTCTAGTCCCTTGGGGCCGGGAAAAATTTCAGCATTTTGGGTTTCCAGGATCCATCCGAATGTGGAGCGGGGACGAGCAGGCGGCCCAAGGGGGGACAGGAAGTGAAGTTCGCGTGAGCGTCAGCCGATAGGTCGCCCCTCTTCGGGGCCTTAGGGGGAATGGGCGAGTGCCGCTGTCCTAAGATTCTTCACAGGCTCAACACGGTAGAGGGTTAATGAACTTGCCACTGGCTGGAGCTTGCCGCCTGCTCAGAGGTGGCTCGATTGTGGATCAGCCTTAACGGGCTGGTCTTTAAGCTTAGTTCCCCATTCGGGAGCTCGAGCAAGCAGGCGGACGGAAATTAACCCGGAGCGAGGACAGGCAAGCCCTTTGAGAAGGGAGCGTCGCATCTTTGCCTCCAAGTCCGCGAAGCGGGCAGCCAAATCTCGCTCGGGGTGAGCGTGAGGAAATGCAAGTTCCCATAATTTCGCCTCAAGCCCGCGCGAGCGGACAGCTCGACCCAACCAGGACGACGGCAACAGGCTTTATTTCTGAACTAGCCGCGTAACTCTTCCGAAAAAGAACACCTCACCGTAACGAGCTTTTCGGGCTCCAACGAAGGGTGCTCAATACCCTCCCAGGGCCCAAAATTTTTCCTGTGGATTTTTCTTGCCAAAGGACCAATTTTGTGATAGTCTTTGGGCGGTTTTCAACAGGATAAGCTGTTGAACAAAATGAACTTATACATTTTAAGCGTGATTTAAAGTCGAAATTTTTGAGGTTGTGGAAATTCTGTGGAAAACACTTCTTAGTCTTTAAGACTCAAGGCTGTCATTGGCCTAGAATGAAATGGCGTTTTCAATCTTAGAGACGAGAGCTAAGGCCAGGGAGTAGGGCTTATGGCGACAAACATCCGGGAGTCACTTCTGTCGGCAATTGAAAAGAGAGTCAACCATCAAAGCTTCACGACTTGGTTCTTACCTCTTGTTTTTCAAGATGTTAAGGATAACACCATCATCATTGAAGCACCCAACAGCATGTTTCGTGATTGGATCATGGATAACTACCTCGAAACCATTGAAGAATCCCTTCAGGAACTTAATCTGAGCCATTACAAGGTCAAACTGACAACTCGTGGGGAGAGCGAGGTCAACGGGGTGCTTCTCCAAACTGAACCACCTCCAGAGTCACCGGGTGGGAACGGTGAGACGAAATTTAGTCTGGAAACGGAGGAATTTGTCAGGCCGATAGCTCGGTTTGTAGACATTGAACCTGTTGAGCTTCCCCTCAATCCCAAGTATACGTTTGACACGTTCGTTGTGGGATCATCCAACCAGTTTGCCCACGCGGCGGCCATGGCCGTAGCCGAATCCCCATCGAAGGCCTACAATCCTCTCTATATCTATGGGGGAGTGGGGCTGGGGAAGACCCATCTTATGCATGCCATCGGCCATGCGATCAGAGCTCGAAATAAGCATCTGCGCCTCACCTACATCTCTTCTGAACGCTTCATGAATGAGCTTATCAACTCAATCCGTTACGACAAGACCTTGGCTTTCCGGGAGAAGTATCGCAACATAGATGTTTTGCTCATTGACGATATTCAGTTTCTGGCCGGTAAGGAACGGACACAAGAAGAGTTCTTCCACACCTTTAATGCGCTCTACGATGCGCAAAAGCAGATTGTTATCACAAGCGACTGTCCTCCTCGGGAAATTCCGACGCTTGAAGAACGCCTCCACTCTCGCTTCGAGTGGGGATTGATCGCTGATATTCAGCCGCCTGACCTTGAAACAAAAGTTGCCATTCTCAAGCGAAAAGCCGAACAGGAAAAAATCAACCTTCCCGATAGTGTGGCCCTTTTCATTGCAAGCAAGATCAAATCAAATATTCGTGAGCTAGAAGGAGCACTGGTTCGGCTCATTGCCTATTCCTCGTTGACTGGATTGCCGATGAGCATTTCTCTGGCTCAGGAGACGCTTCGAGGAATAATTGATGAAGATGACAAGGCCATCACCATTGAGCTTATCCAGAAAACCGTTGCCGATTACTACGGACTCCGAGTTTCAGATCTGAAATCAAAAAACAACTCGCGTTCCATCGCTGTGCCTCGTCAGATCGCCATGTATCTATGTAAACGAATGACAAAAGCCAGTTTACCCGAAATCGGAAGGGAATTTGGTGGCAAGCATCATACGACTGTTTTGCATAGCATCAATAAGATCAGCGAGTTATACGAACAAAAAGAAGATTTCCACAGAATTATCAACAGCCTAATTGATAGACTTAGATAGACTTATGACACTTTTCCACAGAGGGGGCCTGTGGATGGCCTGTGGAAATTTTAAAATAGTTCCTGGAAGAAAAAGATTTCCACAGATTTTTGAGATTTTCACATTTCGTCCACAGCTTTTTCCACAGGCGGATGGAGGGATAAGCAATTGCTATTTCTATAAGTTAGCCATTTTTTCCACTTTTCCACAAGCACTACTAATTCTACTATCCTTATATATAGGGTTTTAAATCTTAGAGATAGTAAAAAGCGAATCCTTCCTGAGGAGAACACAACGATGATGGAATTCACTGCCAAACGATCTGACCTGCAAAAGGAACTCGGATTGGTTCAATCGGTTGTCGAGCGCAAGCACACGATTCCTATCCTGGCCAACGTCTTGATTGAATCGGACGATCAGGGAGTGAAAATTTCCGGTACCGATCTCGACGTCAGTTTGAGGACGGTTGTCCCTGCTGAGGTGCTCTCGGGGGGGGGTGTAACGGTCGAGGCCCGTAAACTTTACGATATTGTGCGCACGCTTGGAGAGGAAGACGTTCGGTTTCGGGTTGAGGATAACCGTCTGGTGATAAGCTGTGGGCGCTCACGATTTCGATTGGCAACGCTGCCGGTCGAGAATTTTCCTCAATTACCACAGCTAGCGGTTACGGGCGGACTGCAGTTATCGGCAAAGGCTGCCGTTGAAATGGTCGAGCGGACTGTCTTTGCCACCACGCAAGAGGAGTCACGGTATGCCCTTTCGGGAGTTCAAGTAGAGATTGCTCCTGCCGAAGGTGGGGCAGGGCGCGTGAGAATGGTCGCAACCGATGGGCATCGGCTGGCACTCAGCGAAATGACAATAGCTCACGGAACAGTCCTTCCGAGCACGACTTTGATTCCACGAAAGACAATGGTTGAGCTTACGCGCTTGATCAGTGGTGTTGTTGACGAGACCGAGCTTGTGCTCGTGCGCGATGAGAACCATGTTTATTTCAAGCTTGGTTCACGTGAGTTGATCTCGCGAATTCTGACCGGTCAGTTCCCAAACTATGAGATGGTCATTCCGAAGGAGCATGAGAGGCAAGCCGTTGTAAGCGGGGAAGCTTTCTCCGCAGCACTCCGGCGCGTTGCGCTTGTCGCGGATGAGCGAAGTCGCGGTGTCCGTCTGGCCTTCTCTGAGGGGAGAGTGGAACTCACGGCCCGGAGACTGGACGAAGACGAAGAAGCCCGTGAAGACGTTCTCTGCCATTTTACGGGAGAGCCGTTGGAGATCGCCTTCAATAGCACGTATCTCATGGACTTCTTTCAAGTCGCCGGGACCGGAGATGTACGAATCGCGCTCAAGGATGGACAAAGTCCGGCTCTTCTCAGCCCCGAGCAAGGGGAGGGCGTCTACAAGTACGTTGTCATGCCGATGCGGCTTATATAGATCGCTACGGCAGCTTGGTACTTTTTTAGGGGGACGATTGGGTTCGGGGAATCTCGCCCCGAGCCTGATGGAGACAAAGCTAAATGTTGTGGCGGCGAATTGAACGAGTCGTTGACCCGGAGGTTGTCATCGAAGGAGCTGGTGTTCGTCTCCGTCGGAGTATTGGTACAAGGTCGCTGGATCAGCTTGATCCTTTTCTGCTTTTGGATCACTTTGTTTCGACTGACCCACAGGATTACCGGGCGGGGTTTCCCTGGCATCCCCATCGGGGGATGGAAACAGTCACTTACGTCCTTTCCGGTGTTATTCGCCACAGGGACACGCTGGGAAACTCCGGTTCTATTGGAGCGGGAGAAGTTCAGTGGATGACGGCGGGACGGGGCATTTTGCACGAGGAGATGCCCGAGGTGCGCCCGGAGGGAATTGATGGATTTCAGCTCTGGGTGAATCTCCCGGCGCGGCTCAAGATGACGGCGCCCCGGTATCAAAATATTCCGGCGCGTGACATTCCGGAACTTCGGCGAGATGATGGCACGTGCATTCGGGTTATTGCCGGAACGGTGGAAGAGGCGAGGGGACCTATCTCGGGAATTGCTGTGGATCCACTTTATCTCGATATTTTTCTTCCCCCTCAAGCTGTGTTCATTCACCCGATTACGCCCGGCCATAACGCCTTCTCCTACATCTATGATGGTCAGGCTCTATGGGGAGGGGAAGGGGCTTCCTTTTCCTCTCCGCGATTGATTGTATGGGGCGACGGTGAGGCCATCATGGTGCGAACAGAGGAAGGGCCGGTACGGTTCTTGCTCGTGGCCGGTCGGCCTTTGAATGAGCCCGTCGTGCGTTATGGTCCCTTCGTAATGAGCACATGGGAGGAGATCGAAGAGACGCTTCGCGAGCTTCGTGAAGGAACATTTGCCGGTAAAGATAGCGGCTGAAGGTCACCGGCGCACTCTCTGGTGAGGATTTTCGCCAAGAACGTGTGATCTGGATGGAGAACGATGTTGTGTCTGGATTCTCTTTATCGTGGGAGTTGTGTTACACTACGGGCCGATGACAACGACGAGCTTGCTCAACGATCTGGCATTACGCGATGATATTGTTGCTTTGTTGGAACAGAATGATCGCCGGATTCCGATCAGCCTGATCGGTCGTGAGATTTTCCGTTTTCGCAATCCGCGCGTAGCGCACCTGCGGCACCTCCTGCTTCGGTTGTTCGCCGATGATCCCCGCTTGGTGGTACGGGAAGACGACTATCTTGAGCTGTTGCCGGACGAGCGGGAGTTTGCCCCTCTGAGCGCGAGCGAATACATCGTCCTGGATGTGGAAACGACCGGAATGAATCCCCGGATTGATCGGGTGATGGAGATCTCAGCTTTTCGGATTGCCCGGCGTGAACCACGAACTCCTCTCAGCATTACCGATGAGTTCACCACGCTCGTTCACCCGGAACGGGAGATCCCGCCCGCGATTACGTTGATGACCGGGATCACGAACGAAATGGTCGCTCGAGCGCCACGCTTTTGCGAGATCGCCGACGAACTGATTGCTTTCATCGGTTCGCGCGTGATCGTCGCACACAATGCCTCGTTCGACACGAATTTCCTCAACGCCGAGATCGGTCGAATCTACGGTCAACGCTTGGGGAACCTCTGTCTTTGCACGCTCAAACTCAGCCGCTCCCTTTTTCCCGAACTGGCCAACCATAAGCTTCCCACCATTGCCTATTACCTGGGAATCGAGATGGAAAATCATCATCGCGCCCGGGATGATGCCTGGGCGACAGCGAAGATGTTCCTCCGGATGCTCGATCTGCTCGAAGATCGGGGGATCGGGACGGTCTTTGAGGCGATGGAATTTCACCGCAAGAGGTCATCGCGGCGGGCTCTGTCTCGACAGAATCGCTATTTATGAAGGCGTCGGTGCTGGTGGCGGTGACGGACCTCTTTTTCCTCGCGCGGATTCAACGCGTGGCGGAGGAACTCGGGCTCACGGTCGTTCCGGTGCGAAATGTCGCTGACCTTCTGACCTGTGCCCGGAGCGAGCGCCCGGCAGCGATTATTTTCGACCTCATGGATCGGCGAATTGATGCGGAAGCGGCACTTGATGCCATCAAAGCGGATGACCAGCTCAAGGGAATTCCCACCGTTGGATTCTTCGCGCATGTCCATACGGAAGTGAAAGATCGAGCCCGTCGCGCGGGTTGTGATCGCGTGCTGCCCCGATCCGTCTTCATCCCGCAGCTTCCTCACCTTTTGATCGAGATCATCACCTCCGCCGCAGAAGGGCGTGAGCGTTGATCGAGGAGGTTCTGCCCAGAAGCCCGCTTTTTATACCCTCTCAAATTCCTGATCTTTCCCGACTGGGGACGTTCGCCGGACGCGATGCTGTGCTGCTCCTGCCGTCGAAATGACCGGTACTCCGTCTGAAGATCGTTGCAAAAAATGTAGCGCCAGGCGTCCGGCCTGCGTGTGCCCACCAAGTGAAAGGTGTGCGCTACGTTTTCCCGGGGACCTGATGTAAAATACCGCGCTCGCCAGCGACACATTTTTTTCCGGGAGGAGCGATCATGGGGCGACGGGAGAAAAAAGAAGTCGGCAGTTTCGATCCTCGGCACCACTGCCTTCAGGTCCTGAGAAAAACCGTGCGAGCGGTTGGTCGAATGGCAGTGGTCCTGCTGCTGGTGACGACGGCGTTATTTGGCTTCAGTCGGCTGCCCGAGCCGGCAGATCTCGTGCTCATCAATGGAAAGGTGGTCACGGTGGATTCGTCCCGGCCACAGGCCGAGGCCGTTGCCATCCTGGGCGATAAGATCGCTGCCGTGGGGACGACGCGGGAAATCGAAGCTTACATCGGTCCCCGCACGCGGGTCATTGATCTACAGGGGAAGCTGGTGATTCCCGGTTTTATCGAAGGGCATGGACACTTCACCGGGCTCGGTCGGTCGCAGATGATCCTCGATCTGACCCGCGCGCGCTCCTGGGATGAGATCGTCGCGATGGTGGCGGAGGCGGCCAAGAAAGCGAAGCCGGGGGCCTGGATTTTCGGCCGTGGCTGGCATCAGGAGAAATGGACCAAAGTTCCTCAGCCCAACGTGGAAGGCGTTCCTTTGCATCATGAACTGAGCCGCGTCTCGCCTCACAATCCCGTTCTTTTGACGCACGCCAGCGGTCATGCTGCTTTCGTGAATGCCCTGGCTTTGAAACTCGCAGGTATTGATGCCCAAACGCCCGATCCTCCCGGAGGTGAGATCGTCCGCGACAGAAACGGTGAGCCGACCGGAATGCTTCGGGAGCGCGCTCAGGGACTAGTTCAAGCGGCCGTTGCTCGTGCCGAGGCCGAGCGGTCCGCGGAAGAGAGAGAGGCCATACGACGCGAAGAAATTCGTCTCGCCGCCGAGAAGGCTCTGGCCAACGGCGTCACGACATTCCACGATGCCGGATCCTCGTTCCAGACGATTGATCTGTTCAAGAAGCTCGCCGACGAAGGCAAGCTTTCGGTGCGGCTCTACGTCATGGTGCGGGGCGAGACTCTCGAAGAGATGGCCCGGAAGCTGCCGCAGTATCGGTTGATTGGCTACGGGAACGGCTTTTTAACCGTGCGGGCGATCAAGCGACAGATTGATGGAGCGCTCGGCCCGCACGGAGCCTGGCTTCTGGAACCGTACGCCGATCTGCCCACGAGTCGTGGACTGGCGCTCGAATCCATCGAGGAAATCACCCGGACGGCCGAACTAGCACTTGAGCATGGGTTCCAGCTCAACACCCATGCCATCGGCGACCGGGCCAACCGCGAGGTCCTCAATATCTACGAGGCGGTCTTTCGTCGGCATCCGGGCAAAAAGGACCTGCGCTGGCGGATCGAGCATGCTCAGCATCTTCATCCCGATGACATTCCCCGTTTCGCGCGATTGGGCGTAATCGCCTCAATGCAGGGAATTCATTGCACCTCCGATGGACCCTGGGTCATCAAGCGGCTTGGTGAGAAGCGGGCGCGCGAAGGAGCGTATGTCTGGCGAAAGCTCTGGGATGCCGGCGTGGTCGTCACCAATGGAACGGATACGCCGGTCGAAGACATCAACCCCATCCTCAGTTTTTATGCCACGGTGACGCGCCGTCTGGCTGACGGTTCGAGTTTTTTCCCTGAGCAACGTCTCACCCGCGAAGAGGCGCTCAAATCCTACACCCTGAACAACGCCTACGCCGCGTTTGAGGAGAAAATCAAGGGATCGGTCACGCCGGGCAAGCTCGCTGACCTTGTCGTTCTCTCGCGTGACATTATGACCATCCCCGAAGACCAGATTCCGGGCACCGAAGTCATCTACACGATTGTTGGCGGCAAGATCGTCTACTCCCGGCAGAAGTGAGGAGGGGGAGTTCTTCTGCCACGAAGGAATCGTTCATGGAGCGATGACGGCCACCCTGAAACGATGAGAAACACGCACAGATTACCTGACCAACGGATGGGCCAACGAATCTGTGGATCTTTAAGGGGGAGAGGCCGGAGCACACGTGTGGGCTCGCTGGCCTCAAGTCCATGAGCCGGAGGTCGGCGGTGCCAGAGTGCGGAGTTTTCCCATACAGGCTGACTAAGGAGGATCGCTATGAGGCCACGCTTTCTGCTAGGGCTCATCGTGATGGTGAGTTTTCTTGGCTTCACGACGGGCAGTCAGGCGCAGCAAAAGCTGCTCACTCTGGACGATATTTATGATCCGGTCAAGCGGGTGAATTTCAGCGGTTCACCGGCAACAGTGATAGCCTGGCTGGATGAGCATCATTATCTGCTGCGACGAACGGATCCGCAGACGCGTCGGTCGCGGCTCTTGAAGGTCAATGCGCTCAGCGGGGAGGAGCGGCCGTTTTTCGATACTGCCCGGATGGAAGCGGCGTTCGCTCGACTGCCCGGCGTGAGCGCCGAGGATGCCCGGCGCATCGCCGAGCGCACCTCGTTTGTCATGAATCGGACTCGCACGGCAGCCCTCATCAACTTTGCGCACGATCTCTTTTACTACGAATTTGGCAGTGATGTGGCCGTGCGGTTGACCAACACTGCCGATGAGGAACTCGAAGAGGAGTTCAGCCCCGATGGGCGACTCGTCAGCTTCGTGCGCAACTTCAATCTCTATGTGGTCGAGATCGCCACCCAGCGCGAGCGACAATTGACCACCGACGGTCACGCCAAGCTCCTCAACGGGCGGCTCGATTGGGTTTATCAGGAAGAGCTATACGGTCGAGGGAATTTCAAGGGGTATTGGTGGAGTCCCGATTCCACCCGCATTGCCTATCTGCAACTGGATGAATCGCCGGTGAAAGAGTTCGTCGTCGTTGATCACATTCCCTACTACCAGACGGTGGAGGTCACGCCCTATCCCAAGGCGGGGACGCCCAATCCGATCGTGCGGC